>JBFWYF010000065.1:0-15042 GCA_050186685.1 Pirellulaceae bacterium | reverse complement strand
GCGGATCTGCTCGTGTTGCTCGGAATCGAATCCGTATCGCTCGAGCAACGCCTGCAAGGAATGATCTTCCATCTCGACCTTGGTCGCCTGCGGCAAGAGCCGGTCGAGCAGCAAGCGCGTCAGGCCCGGTGCGGCATCCGGGCGTCGGCAGATGGACCCAAGTCGCTCGAGTTCGCGGCGAGTCAGCGGCGACAGCTGCCGAGTTTCCATGCGCAGCCACTGGGGCGCCATCAATCCGTAATAACCTGCCGGCATCGGGTTACCGGTCGAGTCGAGCAGTTCGGCCCAGCTGCCGCGATCGTTGATGGCGAAGTCATAGACGACCGGTTCCATCGCGAACGGGAGAGCATTTTCCAGTCGCCGTTTCGTTTCGGACATCGTCAACTGCAGCCAATCCTGAGCCACCGTCTTGCGCCGGGGATCGAAGATGAAGCCCATTCCTCCACCGGCCATCCCGCCGAGCATCCAGAAGCCCTAGAAGTCGGCCTTGAATTCCCTCCGCGCCTGCTCGATCAACTGGTCCGTGAACAAATTCGTCGCCCAGGGAATGATCGCCTGAATCGGCCCCTGGAAATTTCGCGTGGTGACCGCACCGACTTCGCGAATGTCTCCCGCGCGCAGGGCAGCGACCACGTCGTCCAGGATGGCGATCGCTTGCTGCCGCGCCTTCCATTCGGCTTCGCCGCGAAGCAGGTATTTTTCCGTCACCATCTCCAGAATCGGTCCGACGTTCTGAGCCATCCCACCATGAACGAGAACCAGGCTGTCCTGCAGCTTCGCCCGCGTTTCTGCCGAAACCTCTTGCTCGTTCAAGATGTGGTGTTGAGGGAGCAACCGACCGCGGCTGACCCGATGTTCCGGATCCCCCGGCTCCGCCAGCGCACCGCAGATCAGCTTGATACCCGGCCAGATTCCCCCCGAGTCTTGCCAGCCTCCCCCGGACCCTCCCAGCCACTCGCCCAGGATCGCACGGGCGGCGACGATGCGCCGGTCGGATTCGGACAACGGTCCCGTCAGCGCCGTCACTTGGCCGGTCGCGCGCATGCACACCGCGATCAGCGACCCCAGCAGGTTCGTCGAGACGGCCAGGCGAGACCCTTTGGGAATGTCATTCACCTGGCTGACCAATTCAAGACCAGCTCCGGGCCGGATCATGCGGGCGAACAGCTCACCCAAATCCTGGTCCGATCCCTCCATCCCCGGCGGCACGAGTCCGGCGGCAATAATTCCGGCCTTCAGCAACCCGAGATAGTCGCGAGCGAAATCAAACACCTCATGGATGCGGGTCAACTCGGCCACCGCCCCCAGATCCACGCTGACCAGCCGCAGCACGGGCGAGTCGATCACGCGCAGGTAGCTTTCTACGGGCGGACGTGGATAGGGATCGCGGCCGCGAACTCCCAGATCAATGCTCGTGTTCAACACACGAGCCCCTTCGGGGAAGTCCATGCCGAGGAAGAAAATGTCGCTCCAGGCGCTGTGCGAAAAATCCATGCGCACCGCCGTCCGCTCGTGCAGCACGGGATAAGGCGACTGGCCATCCGGACGCCCTACCAGTTCGGGACGCATACGCAGCGGTTGATCTTGCGGGTGGCCAATGCGAAACATCCACTGGTTTCCCCGCACCGTCCGCACGCTGTACCGCACCTGGTCGGCCAGCGTCTGAAATCCCAGCTGGCGGTACGCCTGGGCCAGCGCGCTCGCGAGCCCGTCGCTGGGTCCCTGCTGCCGCTGCTCAACCAACAGCGCATCGATTGCTTCGTGAAAGCGCCGCCCCAACAGATGTTGATACGCATGGAATGGAATCCGCCCGACGTTCGTCGCGGACAGTGTCCCCGGCAGGTAGTAACGATAGATCGTGGACAGAAAAAAAAGTGCCCGCACCCGCTGGTACAGGTTGTCGACTTGCCGGCGAAAAGCGTCCAGCTGTTCGCACTGTGCGAGGAGCTCCTCGCCGGACCGACTCGCACACATCGCGGCAAGCGAGCGATTGCGCACGTCGGGATCGTCAGACGCAATGATCTCAATCAGCGGCAGCATGGTGGTCACCGGCTAGGGGATACCGAACCGGTCGCCAGCAGTTCGACGAGCTCGGTCAGAATAAGGTCGCGGTCGGGCCCGCTGAGCGCCAGCGCCAGCTGCGCCATCAATAATCCATACTGCATGCCCACGTTGAAGCGAGTCCCCTGCACCGCGAGCGCCAGATAGCGTTCGCGCTGGGACAGGACCGCCAGGGCCGCCGACAGCTGGAGGCGTGTTTCGCCTGCCGCATGGATCAGCTCGTCCAGAATGGCCATCACGGCCGGCGTGAGCACGTGCATACCGAAGAAGCACAGGTAATAACCCGCGCGCAACCCCGCAATGATCAGCTCCTGTTCCGCCTGGGTAGGAGTCGGCTTCTCGAGGACCTTGTCGACCTCATACAGGTCGGTTCGTCCCGTGACGAGCTGCCCCCCGATCGCTCCAAAATAGGGAAGCTTTGTCTCGCGCGTCGCCTGCACGGCCGACACCGAGCACGCATGCCGGTTCGCCTCGTCGATCAGCTGCTGGGCGCAGCAGCGCGCTGACTTGCTCAGGTACACGTGGTCGCCGACCAGGTGCAGGAACGGCACACGGTCGACGAAGTCTTTGGCTTGCAGCAGCGCATGCCCATAGCCGAGCGGTGCGGGCTGCTCGAAGAAGATCAGACGATCGACTGCCGAGCCCGCCGCGCGGCGATACTCCTCTTCGTCTCCGGGCTGAATGACCACCCCGATCTCTTCGACCCCCGCCTGGACGACTTCCTCGACGATCAGCTGCAACGCCGTCTTGGCCGCTCCCTGGCGGTCAACCAACTGTTGCAACGGCAGCGTGTGCTGCCCCGGCGAGGCTGCTGTGATTAACGCTCTGCGCACCTTCATCCGCTTCGATTCCTCGTAGAGCCAGACAGGCACCGCTTGACTGGCAATCTCGTCTCAATCCGACCGTCTACTTACCGGCGATGCCGCCTCGTTCGGCCCCGCAGTCCCTTGGCGCCCCCGGACGTCCGCTCGTCGCTTCGTACCTTCAATTGATCTGTACCGATCCGCCGCGTATGCGGTGGACGCCCGCGGCGCGGCTCAGCACATACTGGCCGCGAATCAGTACCTTGCCTGCGCGGGTGAGGATGATGCTCGCCTTGCCGCACCGCAGCTCGATTTGCTGCTCGGCCGACAATACGAGCCGTTGCGGGCTCTCCTCTATCGTAACTGCCGGAAATCCCGTTACCATCGCCGGCTCGGTTTCCGCCGGCAGCTCGTCCGTCGCAAGCTCGTCGTCGTCATGCTCGGCGGTGACGGGTTGGAGAAAACCGACGATGATCGGCCGCGCCGAATCCCCCTCTTCAAATGCGAGAGCCACTTCGCTCCCTTCGCATCCGGCCCAAATCGGCACTAATGATCGAGCGGCGAGCGGTCCGGCCACGTTCGACGGATAGTCCACCCGCGGCACATGGTGCTCATCCACGCCCACCAGCCGACCCATTACCAGGCCCGTCACCAGGTCCGCTGCACCGCGAACGCTCCAGGCATTACTTTTCTCTTCCACTGACCTGATCCTCGTTTGGATAATTCCTGCTGCCCGCCAAGCTCGGCCACGACGATGCAACCACGTTTCCGAGTCGGCATCCGAGGCGAGACCCGAATTCTCAATCGATTCGAGTCCAGCTCGCTCCGTCGAAGCTCATCACGTCCTGCGCGCCGATCGACCACAGCACACCATCCGCGGCCGCCAGATGATATCGTGTCTGGGCCATGTCCTCGCCGAACTCCACCGGAACGAGTGTATCGTCCTCCAAACGGAACAGGCGGTGGTACGAAGCCAGGTACAGGCGGTTGCCGAACCAGGCCAGGCCCCAGAAATCGTCCTGCGTCGCCTCGTGCTCCACCACCGACCACTCGTCGCCACGCCCGCGCAACAGCAGCCCAACTCGTCCACACGCGTATACCCATCCGTCGCCGCCACACACCAGGTTCGTCAAGACGGCGTTCGTGGGACTGTCGCGCTGGGTCCAGCGGCGCCCGTCATACTGCCAGATCTCACCGCCATAACCACCAGCGTAAATGTCGTCTTCGGCGAACCCGTCCAGCCCCTCGAAGCCATAGACGCCATCCGCTGAGGGTCGCATGGAATGGTCGATCGAGACCCAGCGACTGTGATCCTGGCGTCGGTAAACCTGGCGGTCCATGCCCGCCGCATAAGCGACTCCAGCAATGCCCCGCACTCGCCGCAAGTAGCCGCGGGTTTCCGGTGAGCTGTCTCCATCCCGGATTGTCTCCGCATGGATATCGCCACTGCCCATCAACATGGCCTCGCCGAACTCGCCCATGGCAATTCCCTGCTCGAGCGGATGCCGGCAACGGTCGAAACTGACGGTGCCCCACGAGCTGACGCCGCATTCGGCCCACTCGCCCGCGTCCCACTCCAGAAACAGGGAGTGCTCGCCGTCCGTCTGTTGGCTCTCCAGCGCCAGGTAGCCCAGGTCATGGTACCGGACGGTGCCGGCCTGGATGCGAAACGACTCAGCCCACATGCCCGCCATAACGGATCACTCTCTGGTTTTCTCGAATCGACTCCGCAAACCTGCGTTGTCCAGTCCATCACCCTGCTGCACGTTGGCCGGCCGACAAGCTGCTTTGGCCAAGTTGAATCCTACGACCGACGCTCCTCGTGCATCACCGCTTTCCGCCGCGCGGTAGCGCGGGACGCGCGGGCGACGGAGGTGTTAACCCCAGTTTTTCGCGCCGCTGCCGGATGGTCTTTTTCGCGTCGCCCAGAATGGCATTTGCCCACTCATCCGTCATCGGCTTATCCTTCTCGCCCTCCAGCTTGCCGGCCACGATGCTGCGGATGACGGTCTGATCGTTTGCGCCGCACGCCTTGTGGTAACGATCCAGCTGTGCCTCGAGACACTTCGCATCACATCCGGAATCCGGAAAGACCTCCTGCACGGCGGCAATGCCATTGGCCTTGGCTTGACCGTAGGTGGTCGTCGCCGTCGGCGAAAAACCGAACTCGACCGGTGGACTTCCATCCGGCTTCAGCAGCTTGGCGGTTCCCGCCAGCTTAGGCGGCTTCTCGATGCCCCCGGTGTATTTCTGTACTCGTTTCGCGTACTCCGTCAGATTCAGTTGAATCTGGCCGTCCTTTTGAGCTGTTTTACGATCCTTGTAACCCTGTACGGTATGCATCAGTCCGTGGCTGCCGAGGCGCGAGTCCTGGCCTTCCACACAGATACAGGGAGCCGCGTCCGCATCGTAGGCCTCGGTTCCCAGCACGGGCGCTGACGTCTGGTACGTATTGGTGTCTTTATCGACGATCTTCCGATCGCCTCGGCCCCGGTGAAAAAAGGACCCCGTCGGCACCAGGTGGTGGCCCGTCTGCCCGGGACAGCACTTCGACGGATTGTAAGGGCTCAGGACACACCGCAACGCGCGCTGACAGGGGCTGCTATCCACGGCGTCCGCGAATTCACTCGCGGCTCCGCGCCATTCTTTGCGCGACTGCTTGTGTTTGTCCTCGGTTTCCTTTGCCTTTTTCTCCGCTTCCTGATGGTCCGCTTTCTTTTTCGTCAGGTCCTCCTTGATATCGCTGAGCTTCTCCTCTTTGCCGAGAATCCGATCTTGCAGCCGGTTGACCTCCTGCTGCGCCTCGCGGAGCTTTTGCTTGGATCGGTCGTAGCTGTTCTTGTCTCGCTTTGACTGCTTGGCTTCTCGGCGCTCCTTCATCGCCGCTCGCAGGTCCGTCGCCGCTTGTTCCTTAGCTTTTTTGCCTCGTGCTGAGCCGACGTTTTTCCTGGCCTTTTCTACTTTCGCATCCAATTTCGCGATCGGGTTCTGACGGTGATGCTTCTGGGCGGCACTGAGATCCCCTTTGGCCTCGCCCAGCGCATCGCGCAGTTTACTGCGCGCCTCCGAAACGTTGCCCTTACGCTCCTCCAAACTCTTGACCTTGTTCTTCAGCTGCGTCGGCGTCCGCATGATCTCGCTGAAGTCCTTGTAGGTCTCAAACTTTTCCAGCGAAGGGCACTCGCGATCCTTGGCGTCCTTGCACGCGTCATCGATCTTCTTTTTCTGATCCTCGCAACCCGGAAGATCGACGGCCTTCATGCGGTCGACGTAAGGGAAAGGCGGCGTATTCGCGATGGGCGAACCGTGATTGTGCGTCGTCAGGTCGAGGTGACGGTCGACGTTGAGCCCTTCGAATTTGACGTTCATCGACCAGCTGGTGAAATAGCACTTCCCTCGAATCTGCCGGGATACGACTCCTTTCTGCAATGCCGGCGTGGCGGCCTCGTCTCCCGTGCTGGTCTTGAAGTACGATCGGTTCTTGATCATGGCTTCCTTGCCGCGAATGCTCACCGTACGCGTTCCCTGCGCCGTATCACGAGCGAAGGCGGTGTTTGGATAGGGAATCGGTGCCCCCGTCGGAGGTGGCACCGGAGGGCTCCAGCACGCATCGGGAAACGCGGCGACCGACTTGCCGCTCGCCGCCTTGCAGGCCACTTCTCGCCCGTTCGCGAAGACGTCCGCTGCCATCGTCGCACCTATTCGTAACTCAAGATCATTGCCGCTCGCCGCCCCACGTCACACGCGACGTGCCCCAGCGTGCAACCCGCCGGAGCATACTGCTTGCGATACGCCGCGAGCATAATCCCCAGCAGGCACGGGACCGTCGCCGCTCCGACCTCGCCAATGCAATCCGCCGGATGCCAGATATCGAACTCTTCCTTGTGTCGCCGCAGAATCCGCTGCACGGCCAAATCCGCTTCCTTGAAGTAGTACTGCTCACCGTTGACATCGGCGATCCGCAGCGCCATGTCGTCCATCGTCTTGCTCGCATCGTCGAATGCTTGTCGCATGGCGTCGGCAAGTCCATCGCCGCGCAGCGGCAAGTCCGACTCGACCGTGGCCCGCTCCGTACCGTACCCCATTCCCAGACAACGCAGTTGCGGCACACCGGAGTCGGTAGCCGCCTGCAGCACGACCGCCCCCGCCGCCTCACCGGGAATGAATCCGTTCGAGTTGCGGCTCGTCACCAGCCGCGCACGACGTTCAAAATCCCGCAACGTCTCGCGCGTCAGCAGGCTATCGACTCCCGCCACGATACATGCCGGGAGCCGCTCGTCATGAATCAGGGCCCGGGCCTGCTCCATCGCCGACGCTCCGCCATAGCGTCCTTCGGCCAGCATCCGCGAGCCGCTGTGCAACGGTCCACCCAGTCGTCTCTCGAGGTCCCCGCGCAGCTGCTCCTCCAGCCGATCGAACCGTCCCACTCGGCCCGTTTCGGCCACGCACAACAGCAGCGGTGCCGTCCGCAAGGAGACCTGTGGAGTGTGCTGTACACAATCGACCAGCGCCAGCCAGAGCATTTCGGCCAGTTTGGTGACACCTCGCCAGGGGCGTTCGAGAGGGACCGCGGAAACAACTTGCCGCTCGCCGCCCCCATCGTAGAAACTCGATTCAGCGAAGTTGCTCATCGCGCACCGCACCGCCGCGCAGGTGGAGGCGGCGTCCAGCCCGACGCCCGTCACCATCCCCGCGCTGACAATCGCCACCGGCCGTGCCATCAGTCGGATCCTGTGCGGCGAGCCTGCGCCAGTTGCTGCAGGGAAGGATAGTACGTCTTGCCCGACTGCCGCGCATGTTGCCACGCGCGCGACGGCTGCCCCACGACAACCTGGCCGACCTCAAACAGATTCCGCTGCAGCGTCCGCTGCGTCCGCCACGTCAAGGTGAAGCGTCCGCGGTCGGGCTCGACCACCAACGTGTCACAGCACGGCGCTTTCACCTCCTCGCCACCATCCCGCAACAGGAAACTAACTGGGAGATTCCAAGTCGGCAGCCGGAACCGCGTGCGTCCCGCCGGTGTCAGGTTCGTGAGCTCGACCTCCTCGCCACCCTGCAGATAGTCAATCTGCTGATCTGGCGGCGCTGCCTGGTAATATGCCTCCTGGAAGTCAGCCGGCAAGAACGGAAACACATCATCCAGCCACTCGGCATCGTAAGTCCCCGCCAGCCCCGCGCGCGGCTGCCAGGCACGCCCGATCGGCCCCAATGCCATGGGCCGGTACCGGCCATTCGGCGAGCTCACCACACGCCCGCTCTCCTCGGTGTTCGGCAGCGGGCGGCCGTGCACGTTCGCTGCGGACAAATCCTCGTGATACCCTACTCCGGCGTGATTGGCCGGATACCAGCGCTGCACCTGTAGCTCACCGTCCCGCCGGTCGATCCCGCCAAACGCCTGGCCATAGGAAAAGGGCTTGCTCACAAACGGCACCGGTCGGCTGGCCGAGATCGCCAATGCGCCGACCTGCCACGTCCGGTCCCCCACCACGTCAAACGACTTGGCCCACGTGCCCACACGCAACGACACCGTCACCCGCTCGACGGCCCGTCCGCCCGGCGCATAAGCACTACCATGCAACAGCACATCGCATCGCGGTTTGCGCGGTGCAAAGTCGATTTCATACATGGGCGCCGAATAGCCAGGTTCGCCCGCAAACACGTCGGCGTCCACCAATTCCACCTGCTCCCGGGCCAGCACGGGGGCCTCAGCTCCTACCCCTGGTATCACGAACGTGCCTTTAACAACCACCACCAACAGTTCGCGACCGTCGGGCCGCAGCCCTTGCGCATACCCAGCTCGCATTGCAGTGGCGTTGACGAGATCCATTGAGCGACCACCCGTTCCAGCAGTCCAGTCAGACCACGGCGAGCCGTCCGCGCGTGCCAGCGTTGGCCAGAGAATGTCCCGAACAGCACCCTCCCCGGAAGGCGTGGAGTGTACCGACTCTGGAATCGGTCGACAAGAATCGAGGCCGAAGTCGCGGGCGCTCCCGGTAGCGGAAGTCGCAAGACTTCCGACTTCGCGCTCTCTCGCCACCCCGGATCCGACGCAGACTCTCCGCTCCTAATACGTACGCCGCAACTCGAAGCGTAACGTGTCGTCGTACCAGGTCTGGTCGGTCAGCACACGACCGTACCCGCCGTAGATGTCTGTCCACGGCGTCAGCCGCCAGCGAAGCCCCGCCTTTGCGTTGGCAATCGTGTCGCCGCTCGCACTCGCAAATACCGTATTGTTCGGGGCCGTCGTAATCGAGGTCCCGCCGTCCAGCACCGTCCAGCCGACGAATTCTCCGACGGCGATCAATGGATGGCAGGCATCGCACTCCGTCAGCTCGCAACTGAGCCCCAGCCCATAACGCAGCACATTGCCGGCAAATCCCGGTGAGCCGTCCAGGGCAATCCAGTCCTTCAGCTCCGCGTAGCACGTGACGCGCTGCGAGATTTTGTCGTAGTACAGCAGCCCCGGTTCGATGCTGGTGTGGTTATTCCCCAATCCGCGGTCGCCGTCACCGCTCGGAACGTACATGCGCAGCTGCGCGGTCCAGGCCGAATAACAGCCCTGCTGCAAACGATATTTGGCCCCGAAGTTCGCGTCCGACAGTCCGCTCGTATTGTCCTGGATCTCCGGATTCGTCATGCGAAACGGCAGTTCGCCGAATACCGACCAGTTCGCTCCCATCATCGATTCGGCGTACAGCGAGAAATCCTGGTAGTCGAGCTCAGTTTCCGGCCCTGGACCGGGTCCAAACGCGCCATTGACCGGCCAGAAGAACTCGGCCCGCGCCGGCTGCACGACACCGAAACTGGCGTCGTACCGGAACCGCAGTTGATTGCCCAGCAAGGGATTGTCCAGATAGCCGACCGCACTGTCCGCTACCAAGGGCGTCTCTTCCTCGTCAAACGACGAGTTGGAGGCCGAATCGACGGCCACCGATTCGTCTTGGGCGGCTAACCCGGATACCAGGCTGCCGATCAAGAACAACCAGCCCCACAGGTGGTCTCCGCCTACCTTGAATCTTCCTGTCTGCCTGTTCACGTCTGGCTCCTCGACGCCTGTTCCCGCGACACGATGGCTGGCGGGCGATGGGGCTCGGCGTTGGCCCTAACGCTGTGTATCGGTCGGAACGATAGCGCCAGCCGAGCCAAGAAATCGAGGGATATCGCGTGGAACTGTCAGACTTTAACGGCCGCGCAAAGACGACGGGCTCACCGCTGCTGGCACAGGAACTCGAGCAAGTCTGCCAGCTGCTGGGGCGTGAGCGTTCGCTCGAGACCATCGGGCATCATCGAGGTCGACGCAGGCGCCAGTTGCTGGATGTCGCCCCGCCCGATCCGCCGCTCCGCCAGATCGGTCGTGCGCAGATGAACGGCATCCGGCGTATCGCGCACGACCAGCCCCGTCAGGATCTGCCCGCCGCGTGTGACCACCGTATGGGTCTGGTACGGTGGAGCCATGGAGAGGCTGGGAAAGATAATCGACTGTAACAATTCTTCGCGCGTGCGAAACGCGCCGATCTTTGTGAGCTCGGGCCCCACGGTTCCGCCGCGCCCGACCGCCCGGTGACAGGCGAAACAGTTGTTCTTGGGCGCGAGAAACACCTCTTTGCCAGCGTCCACGTCTCCTCGAAGCTGGCCGAGTCGCTCGGCAAGCTGCGTCAAATAGGCGGCTTGGTCTTGCTGGCGCGAAACGATGCGCTGGCGGAGCGGTTCGAGCCGAAGTCGCATGGGCGCCGGATAGTTACCGACGAGCTGATCCAGTTCCCCGGCGGTCAACGCCTCAGCCGCCGGTGCCGACAGCGCGGCCTCGACCACCGCGTCGCGAGCGCTCGATTGCTCGGCCTTCGCCAAGGTACTCAGCAACAAACGCCAGACCGGGGCACTGGCATCGGGTAACCGCCGCGCCAGGTCCGTAAGCTGACTGTCCATCAGGGTGCTCGCCGACAGAACTCGGGCGGCGGCCATGCGTACGAGCGGCGGCGACGATTCCGAAAGCTGATCCCGCAACAGCACGAACGCGTCAGGATTCAGCGCGTGGCCTCGGGCGGCGAGGCACTCGAGCGCCGCCACACGCGTCTCGATCGGCCCCTTCTCCGCCTCGCTCAGCTGCCGCAAGTCGTCGTCGAAGTGGCGCCAGCCCCGACTGCGAATCGCGGCGATGGCCTCCCACTGAAGCGATGCGTCACCGCCAGTGAGCGTCCGTCGCAGCCCTTCCCGCCAGGTTTCCGGTAACTCCGCGCCGCGCGTCTGCTGCACGATCTGAATCAGCAACCGGCGGATGGCAGGGGCTGTCGAGGAATTCGCCAGGGCGGAGCCGCCGAGTTGTAGCAAATCGGAATCCGCGGGTGCCGCGGCCAGCAACTCCGACAACAGCTGCTCCTGGTCGGCGGCCAGCGACGAGCGACGAAGCCATTGCCGCAGCGTCGGCAGCGCGGTGGCACTCCAATTGGCCCGATGGCTCACGACGCGCAGCGCCGCCTGTTGCAGCAGCTCGTCGGCCGAATCGAGCAGCGGCGCTACCTGTTCCCGTGTCAATCCGCCGTCCGGCATCTGGTCGAGCGCTACAAGAGCCGCCTGCCGGACGCGGGGGTTCGCGTCGCCGAGTCGAGCAGCCACACCGTCGCGATCGCCGATCTCGATCAGCGCATACACCGTAGCATGCCACAGAAAGGGATCATGGGCCCGCGCCACGGCGGCGAACAGGGCCGGTACGGAAGTCGGCGAACCGATCCTGCCCAGCGACTCGGCCGCCTTACGCCGCACCGGCGGATGGTCCGACTGCAGGGCTTCCGCCAGCACTTCCACGGCTTCCGTGTCGCGGTACAACCCTGCCGCATGGAACACGATGGGCAGGACATCGGTTCTTAGGTCTCGGCCACCATCCACATGACGGGCACCCACCGCGGACGGAATACTCCAGGTCGCCCGGCACAGCCGCCGAATGGCAGCTCGCGCCGCCTGGTGCTCGATGCGACATAATGCCCACGCGGCATGCTGCCGAGCCTCCCGAGCCGCCTTGTGGTCCATCGCCGCAACCTCCAGCAATCGCACGGCGGCGGCCCCGAGTCGGACCAGTTGGTCGGCCGCCCGGTCGCGCACCGCCGGTCGGGCATCGCCGAGCATTCGCACGAGCTCGGCCACATCGGCCGCGTGCCACTCTACCCTCTCTCCGCGAGGATCCGGCACCGGTACGGCATCCGCCCGGCGAATCCGATAGATGGCCCCCAGCTTGTCCGGCCGCGGCAGTACCTTGCCGAGAAATCCGTACGTGAACCACGCGCCCATGTCGATGACCAGCACGCTGCCGTCGGCGTCTTCGAGCACGTCCGTCAATCGCAGGTGCGGGTCGGACGACACCAGGAAATCCTCGTCCTCGGCGCGAAAGGTCGCACCCTCGGGAACCAGCCGACTCCGCACCACCTTGTGAGTCATGTAATGCGTCGTCAAGAGCGTGTCGCGAAACTCCGGTCCGAATCCATCCGCTCGGTAGCGCATCATGCCGCAGAGCGCCGCTGGCAACTCCACCGGATACCTTTTGACCACCCCCAGCATCGGACCTGTGCGGACGAACTCGCGCACCGACGGATGATCCTCCGGGTAGACACCTCCCTCGATGTAGTGCAGCAGGCAATCCCCGGCACCCTGGTCCATCGTGCCAAACATTTCGCCCTCAGCCGTCCACGCAATTTCGACCGGGTTGTCGAACCCGCCGCCGCACAAGCGTTCGAGCTCGCTCCCATCCATCCGGCAGCGCCAGATTCGCGAAGCCAGTCCTTCGAGCGTCGTCCCGTCCGCTCGCGGAATACGATAGCCATGCCGCCCGTCGGTCCAGTACAGTCGTCCATCCGGGCCGGCGAACGGTCCATGAATGTCGCAGCCATTGCCATTGAAGTTGAACTTGCCCACGAGCTCGTGGCGTCGATCCGCCCGGCCGTCGCCGTCCGTATCCTCCAACCGCCAGATCGACGGATGGGAAGCCACGTAGACAACACCGTCGTGCCACAACACACCTTGAGGAAAGACCAAGTTGTCGGCGAATACGACCCGTTCGTCGAACTTCCCATCGCCGTCCGCGTCGGTCAGCCGCGTGATACGACCAAGCTTCTGGTCGACCAGCTCCGGACCCGGCACACTCTGCCCCGTGCCTTCCGCAACATACAGCCGCCCGTCATTGTCAAAGCACCCGAAGAGCGGGTACCGCACCAGCGGCGGACCGGCGACCGGCTCGATCACAAAACCGGGCGGCAACACGAACCGCGGCGAGTCCACGACCTCCGCCGTCAATCGGTTCACTATCCGCTCGGGTCCCACAAGCCCGCCGCAAACCAACGCGATCAGCACGAGTCGCCGGCCGTGTCGTCCCACGGTATCCCTCTCGTTCGTCATCCGTTCTCCTTCTCTCCTGCGAACGACATCGTACCGCAACTCGTACTCTGCGCTGTGGTACTCGTACTCGCCTCAGCCGTTCGTTCGCAAATTCCCACTGGAGCCGGCGAGCTGGTCCGGGACGCTATCCCGGCAGGCCCAGAAGCCTCAAGGCGTTTCCTCGATAAATCTTGAAACGGACGTCGTCCGGCAGCCGGAGCGATTCCAGCAGCGCGAATTGCGGAATCGCCTGATCGGGCATGAGAACGTCGGTGCCGAACAGCAGTTGATCGGCGTTGCGAATCAGGAACTCGCGTCCGAACTCCGGATCGCGAGCAATCGCTTTCTCGCCGCCAGGTTCTGACAAATCGCCATACAGATTGGGGTAGGTCCGGAAAAGCCGGTCGAGCGCCCCGCCCGGCGTGACTTTCTTAGGCACCGACGGATATCGCCCAAAATCCTCGGGCGCCGCATCGCCGGAGATCGAAGCCCAGAAGCCAGCGGCATGGCCGATCAGTGGCAACCGTGGAAACGTGCGGAGCACGCGTTCCAGCCTGGGCAGTCCCGGCACATCCGGATTCCGGATGTCGTCCAGATGGAACAAAATGGGGAATCCCACCACATCGCAGGCTTCATACAGCGCCATTTGCTGCGGCGCGTCGAACCAGAGTCCCGTCTTGTGCTCGCCGAGTCCCCGGCAGCCGGCGTCCTGATAGCGTTTCAGGATGTCGATCAGCCCCTGCACTCCCGCGACATGGCCGGGCCGCCGACCGGGTTCCGTGACGGCACGTGGATCGAGTGATGCAAACGGAATAATCCGATCAGGAAACTGGCGGTAGGCCGCCAAGGCCGTGGCGACCGGCTGCATGATCGGCGCCGATTCAGGCGAGATCAGTGGCAGGACACACGCGCGTTCGACGTGGTGCTCGTCCATGAATCGCACGAGTAACTCCGCCGTCAGCTCTCGGCCGTAATGAAACGCCCCGAGGTGCGTGTGCATGTCGATGTAACGGATCGGGAACGCCGGAGTGGCTCCAGACGCCCGCGGCAGGGTGGGGACCGTGCCAGCCGTTATCGCGGCGGCGGCCACCGTTCCCAGAAACCGTCGCCGATGGGACAGCCGTCGCGGATGTCGTCCTGTCATTTCTCAATTCCCGAGCAGTCAGGTCGAGGTGTAAATCGGACGTCGGACCATCGTGGCCCATTCCGGTCGGGAAATCCAGGGTCCACCTTGCAGCGCCGGCAACGCACAAAAATTTGCGATGCCTCTTGTCGTCCCTGCGCGCCGTTCTATGGTGCGAAGGAACAAGAAAGCAATGTGGCCACGCGATGCTTTCCCCTGTGACAGTCGTTCGGGTTAGCAATGAGGAATCAGGAATCACGCTAGGAGATTATTCATGAACCGCGTATGGTTTTCAGTTGCGTTGGCCTTTAGCGCCATGAGCGTATCGACCGCCATGCCTGTGGTGGCGGCCGAAAAGGACATTGTCAGCACCGCCGTCGCCGCCGGGTCCTTTAAGACCTTGGCCGCCGCATTGACGGCCGCGAATCTGGTAGATGCCTTAAAGGGGCCCGGGCCCTTCACGGTGTTCGCTCCCACAGACGAAGCCTTCGCGAAGCTTCCGGCCGGCACGGTCGAAACACTGCTTAAGCCGGAGAACCGCGACAAGCTGATCGGAATCTTGAAGTATCACGTGGTCTCGGGGCGCGTCCGCTCGACCGAGGCCCTCGCGGCCCGCGATGCTGCCACGCTGCTGGGCGGCTAGCTGTTTTTTTCAGCAGCGGAGGGCATGGCACGCGTCTACGACGCGAACCT
>JBFWYF010000064.1:0-15230 GCA_050186685.1 Pirellulaceae bacterium | reverse complement strand
CAACCCAGGATTCTGGTATTGCAACCGCACGAGATCTGCCGCGGGCGCGGCCGCGGAAGCCAGTAGCAGGATCCACAACCACCCGACAGGACGTTTCATTCACGCAACTCCAGGAAGGTGTCTCAGGGCATGAATTGCCGGTGGTATCCTTGTTTCTTGAGTCGAATCCGGCAGAGACTCTTGTCGACCGTGATATAGAGCACGTTGGCCTCGTCCCCGACGCCAAACTCGACGTTACTCGGCAGCCCCGTCGCCTCGGCTCCGGACTGGCCTGCCGGTCCCGTGGGCAGGAAGGCCACTTCCTTCCCGGCTGGATCAACAACCAACACACCCGGTCGGCTGGGATCGCGCGTCGTCAGGTAGACATTCCCCTCGGCATCGACGGTCATGCCGTCGCAGCCCTTCTTGTCGCCGAAGTCGACCAGAATCCGCCGATTGCCGACCGTTTTTTCCGGCCGCAACTCGAAGGCGTAAATCCGCATCACGCCCTGCGCGGGCGCGGGCGCGGGCGCGGAAGGATCAATCCGGTCCGTTCCATTGTCATGATCGGCAACGTACAGTGTCCGTTCATCCGGGCTGATGGCAATGCCGTTCGGCTTGACGACGTCGTGCGTGACTTCCGCAACCGTCCCATCCGTGTCAATCCGATAAACCGCGCGGTGAGCGAGTTCCCTTGGTTCGTCGCCCACATAGCGGGGGTCCGTGAAATAAATACGTCCCTGTCGGTCGAGACAGATATCGTTGGGTGCGTTGTAGCGTTTCCCCTCGAATCGATCCGTCAGCACGGTGCGCTGTCCGGTTGTCACGTCCCATCGCGAGATACGACGACCGCCATAAGCGGCTCCTTCACAGGCGACTAGTCGTCCCTGGGCGTCGAAGATCAATCCGTTCGACTTGCCGCTGTCGGCACTGAACACGGTCGTCTGTTTCGTGCGCGGGTCGAAGCGAAGGATCATCCCGGGGTCCTTACCGAAAGGGATGTCCGAAAAGTAGATGCTGCCGTCGCGAGCCACAGCGGGACCCTCGGTCAGTCCTCCTTCGACGGGCACGGTCCGCGTGAACAACCATTCCAGCCGGGCGGCGGGATCCACCACGCTCGGACCGGACGGGGCAGGAATCTCGGCCGCCGTAGCCCAATTCAAAGCTCCGGCAACAAGGGCACATACGGTGCTGCAAATGACGAGTCGCATGGAACACCTCACGAGGCGGATTCGAGACGAACGGGAGGGCGTCGAGTATACCAGAGTCCCGAGCTACCTGAGACTGCGAAGGATGGCTCCGGCGTCGAATCGCCTCGACCCCGTCCGGCCCGTTTGCTACCGTATTGCCCCGCTGGAGAAGGCCCCGCTCCGGGCGCTCGCTCGAGAGGCCCCGCAGCGTCCGCCATCACCGGGCAAGACGTCCCCACATAAGGAGCCGGCTATGGGATTGTTGAGAGAGTTCCGCAATTTCGCGCTGAAAGGAAATGTCGTCGACATGGCCGTCGGTGTCATCATCGGTGGGGCGTTCAGCGGGATCGTCAAGTCGCTGATTGACGACATGATCATGCCGGTCGTGGGGATTGCCGCGAAGGCGGACTTCAGCAATTTGTACTTGCCGCTGTCCGAAAAGGTGCGGGCGGCAGAAAACCTGTCGCTCGTCCAGGCCCGCGCGCTGGGACCGGTCTTGGCATGGGGCAACTTCGTGACGATCGTGATCAACTTCCTGATCATGGCGGGGGCCGTCTTTCTGCTGGTGAAAGCCATGAACACGGCCCAAAAGCGATTCGAGAAGCAGCAGCTGCAATCTCCGCCGGAACCGCCGGCCGACGTGAAGCTGTTGAGCGAGATCCGCGATCTGCTGAAAGCCCGCCAAGGCATCGAGGCGCCGGCCGAGGTCTCCGCGCCGGCCGTGTCGCGAGTGCAGAAGGCCTTCCAGGATCTGCGCCCTTCGCCTTGACCGGCGCTCACCCACCCCTCCGACCGCCGTTCAGATCATGTAGTACCAGTCGTTGCCCCGCGCGTCCACGCTCGGCCGCTGCGGGCACGCATCGCAGAGATCCTCGCCCAGCAGGCGATACGCATAGCGGGCGGCCTCAAGCGTCGAGGACCACAGTTCCGGCGATTCCCGGAATATCCGCTCTTCGCCGAGCCGCGCGGCGATGCCGACGTTCGCCAGCGCGGCGGCGACATCTTCCCGTATGCCGCACAACAGCACCGACTGACCGCGCGCTGCGAGCCGCGCGAGAAACTCGTCCAGCAGGTGCAGGCAGACCGCATCCGGATTGCGCGCGCGACTTAATCGCAGCACGACGACGCGCACGTCCTGGACGGTCTCCCGTTCGATCTGTTCCAGCAGCTGCTCGACATCGGGCGCGGAGCCAAAGAATAACTCCCCTTCCAGGTCGTACATCCGCAGCCGCAAACACGGCGGATCAGCCGTTCGGCGTTCGCGAATTACCCGCTCAGGCGTGATGCACAGCTCCGTCATCTGCACCCGCGCCGCACGCGGCACATAGAACACGAACGATAGCAACGTTCCCACGAGAATACAGAACTCGACGGACACCGCGACGGCCGTCAGGGCCGTCGCCGCCACGATCGCGGCATCGAAACGCGTGGCTCGCATGTGGTACACGAGACGATCACGGTCGACCATCCTCCAGGCGGAGAGAATGAGAATGCCCGACAAGGCCGAACGCGGGATGTAACGAGCCAGCGGCGCGCAGAATAGTACCGTAACGGCCACGGCCAGCGCCGAGATCACTCCCGACCACTGCGTCGCGGCGCCGGCCTGGTGGTTGATGGCCGTGCGCGTCAGCGACCCCGATCCAGGAAAACACTGAAAAAAACTCCCCGTCATGTTCGCCACACCTTCGCTCAGACACTGCTGGTTGATGTCCAGCTTCTGACGCGTATGCGCCGCGATGGCCTTGGCCATGGCGATCGCCTCGAGCAGCCCCAGCAGGGCGATGGCCATGGCACTGCCGGTCAGGTCCCGCAGCCACGACCAGTGCCATTCGGGCCATTGGAAGCTGGGCAACGAGCGCGGAATGCTCCCCACCACTCGGACACCGGCTTGATCGAGCTGCAGAGCCCACACGACCAGCGCCGCACCGACCATTCCCAGCAGCAAGTCCGGCAGTCGCACGTGCAGGCGGTAGCCGACCCAGCGCAGCAGCAGCACCGCGGCCACGGTGCCCAGTCCCAGCGTCAGGGTCCACCCATGCATCGGACCTCCGCCAATCCACGTCAGCCAGAACCGCATCAGAAAGTGGTCGTGGTCGCCCCCTTGCGAGCGTAGTCCAAACAGGTGCTTCGACTGATCCAGCACGAGCAGCACCGAAGCCCCCACCGTGAATCCGACGATGACCGCGTGCGAGATATAGCGCGAGAGATCGCCGAGGCGCAAGAGCGTGATGCAGGTCTGCAGGGCGCCGATCAGCAGCGCCAGGAAAATGGCCGCCGCCAAACGATCCTCGTCCGGAATGATGGCCAGGGCGCTGAGCAGAGCAATCGAGATGGCATTGGTCGGTCCGTTGATCAATTGCCGGGACGAATCCAGCAAGGCACCCACCGCGGTCATGACAATGGCCGTGTACAGGCCGTACTGGACGGGCACGCCGAAAATACTGGCGTAAGCCATCGCCTGGGGCACGGCAATCGCTGCGACCGTCACTCCTGCGAACGTGTCGGATCGCAGCGCCGCCCACGAATAGGTGCGGAGCGAATCGGCAGCCGGGACGAACCGGAAGAGCAGGCGGAGCGGAAAACGGCCGGAGGCCGCTGCGGGTGTCGGGCTGGCCGAAGGATGGGCACCGGTCACGTCCAGGCAACTCCATGGAAACGGGATTGTATTAATTCTTGATGAATTCGCGGGCCGGAATGGTGGTGATGCGGTTGCCAAACGGCTCAGCCGGCTGCAGTTCCGACGCGATCTGCGCCAGGTAACGTGTGAAGTCTCCGTTAGGTCGGACGAGCGGGACTAGGCACGCGCGACGGGGCGAGTATACCGGTAGGGATACGCGACAAGACATACCCGGCTGAGCGAGCCGGACTCGTAACAAGGTGCCCCTCGATGTCCGAACTTTCCTCCACGAAGCCCACCGTGGCCGGTCCCGGCCCGTTGGAAGAAATTGGTTTTGACGGTCAGCCCGACGACCCGAGCCCCGACGAAATCCGTCAGGCTTGCCTCCGCATTCAAGCCACCTGGACGGAAGAGGAGCGCCGTTATCGAGCGGGACTCCGCGACGGCTGGTGGCCCTTGTTCTCTACCTGAGCGCGGCGTGCCAGAATGGAACTCGGCGTACATTGCGCGGCAAGTCACCCAGATTCACGGGCGGAGCCCCTCATGGGAAGCAGGCCGAACCAGACGAAACTGTTTGTCCTGGACACCAACGTCATCCTGCACGACAGCGGCTGCCTCCGGAGCTTCGACGAACACGATGTGGCCATTCCGATCGCTGTCCTCGAAGAACTGGATCGCTTCAAACGCGGCAATGAAGACATCCATTTCCAGGCTCGCGAGTTCCTGCGGCGATTGGACGCACTAACGGGAGACGTGCTCTCCGACTCGGGTGCATCCCGAGGCCCCGAGCTCGGCACGGTGCGAGTTATCATGGGCGGCGAGCCGGATAGCCGGCTGAAGGAGAGCTTTTTTCAGGACACACCCGACCACCGGATCTTGAATACCGCGCTGGTCCTGCAGCATCGCGAACACCCGCGCCCGGTCGTGCTCGTCACCAAAGACACCAATCTGCGCATGAAAGCCAAGGCGCTGGGTATTACGGCCCAGGACTATACGGCGGACAAAGTCGAGAGTTTCGACAAGCTGTACACCGGCAAGCGGATCATCAGCGACGCCCCCGCGACGTGGATCGACCAGTTCTACGCCAACGGCGGCGTCGTGCCGGCGGAGTTGTGCCCGGACATTGAGAATCCGGTGCCCAACGAAAACTTCGTGCTGCGCAGCGGATCGAAGTCGGTACTGGCGACCTACCGCGCGGCCGATCGCAGTTTCGTACGCGTCGAGAAGACGACGACATACGGTATTTCACCCCGCAATGCCGAGCAGTCGTTTGCCATCCGAGCGCTCGTGAACGACGACATCAAGCTGGTCACGCTGATCGGTACCGCGGGCTCCGGCAAGACGCTCTTGGCGCTGGCCTCCGCGCTGGAATGCCGGCAACGTTACCGGCAAATCCTGCTGGCGCGCCCCGTCGTCCCGCTGGGCAACCGGGATCTG
This sequence comes from Pirellulaceae bacterium, assembly GCA_050186685.1. Classification (GTDB taxonomy): domain Bacteria; phylum Planctomycetota; class Planctomycetia; order Pirellulales; family Pirellulaceae; genus CAZFLF01. The sequence continues at coordinate 10,007 of JBFWYF010000064.1, read as the reverse complement.
GGTTACCTGCCCGGTGACGTCGACGCCAAACTGGACCCGTACATGCAGCCGTTGTACGACAATCTGACCGTCATCCGACACCAGTTCCCCGAGAACGATCCCAACGTGCTCCGCATCAATGAAATGCGCGAGAGCAACAAGTTGCAGGTGACGCCGCTGGCGTATATCCGAGGGCGCAGCCTCCAGCGCATGTTCTTTATCGTCGACGAAGCCCAGAATCTTACGCCGCACGAAGTGAAGACCATCATTACCCGCGCGGGCGAAGGAACGAAGATCGTTTTCACGGGCGACATCCGGCAGATCGACCAGCCGTATCTCGACGCCCTGTCGAACGGGATGAGTTATCTGATTCACCGGATGGTGGGCCAGGCGATCTACGCGCACATTACGCTCGAGAAGGGCGAGCGTTCGGCGCTCGCGGACCTCGCCAGCCATTTGCTGTAGGACCGCTTACCGCTGACGATCTGCCGGGGTACCGGCTTCATCGATCCGACCCAGCCGGGTATCCTGATTAACCGCTGACGGATGAAGCCGCTCCTCTAACCGCAGTCGAGGTGCCGTTGTGATTTTCAGCAAGTTGTGGCGTGCCTTGCGCGCCCAGATGAACAAATTGGCAAATGTCTTCTGGACGGCAGATCCCATCGCCCAGATGCAATACGAGTACGATTTGTCGGTCGCCCAGCTCCAGGAAGGTCGCCAGGGACTGGAACAGTATCGCGCCTTGGTGGAACGCGTCACGCGACAGGTGCAGACGGATCAGAAGCACGTGCGGGATCTGGAAAGCAAGGTCAAGGCGTATCTTCAGGCCGGCGACCGCGAGACGGCCGCCCGGTTTGCGCTTGAGTTACAGAAGGCCAAGTCCGAGCTGGCCGAGAACGAAGCTCAGTTAAAGATGCACGAAGAGGCCTACAACAACAATGTGACCAAGATCAAGCACGCCAGCAGCAAACTGGCCAAGATCCGCGAAAAGATCTCCCGCTATGACGCGGAACTGAAGATGAGCAAGGCCGAAGCGGAAATCGCGCAACTGGCTCGATCGTTCCACTTCGACGTCACGACGGATTTTGGCCAGATCGAGGATGTCATCCAGGACAAGATCGGTTTGAACCGGGCCAAAGTCCGAGTCGCCGCGGATCTGTCGGGCGAGGGGATCCAGGACATCCAGCGCGAACAGGCGGCCGAGCGGGTAATGGCCGATCAGGCCTTGCGCCAGTTCGAGGTGGAACTGGGGCTGGTCTCCCCCGAAACCGCGCCTGTTTCCGAAGCCACCAAAGAACTGGGGCCGGCCACAGCTTCCCGGCAGACGCAGACCGACTCGTAAGGGTCGCGCGGAACGCCACGCCACTCGGTGACCGCCCCAAGCTTCCCATATTGCTGCAGGACGCTCGTCATGCCCGACGCCACTCCGACCACTCCCGGTGCGCCCCTGCCCGACTGGTATCCCGGCTGGGCACGCGAACTGGGTGATTTGTACTACTCCGGCACCATCTGCACGTTCGTGCTGCATGGCAATGTGCACGATCTGATCTGGCGGCCGAATTCGGCGGGCGAGTCGGCGGGCGACTTCGTCAGCTTGCCGGACTTTCTGACAACCAGCGTGTTCGGGTCCTGGGATGTGGTAACGGGGTACGACCTCGGACGGGGGCTGCGGGCGCTGGCCGGCAGCGACCCGCGGCGACTGCAGCAGATGATGCAGTACCTGGCGGGAATCTGGGGCCCACCGAACACCTGGGTCCGCGATCCTGACAAGGTGCTCGACCAGATTGATCAATTGCTCCAGCGCAACTTGCTGCTGGACGATGCTGCGCAGCGGAAACGCATGGCCTTTGTATTTGAGCACGCCCAATACCTGTTGCCGTCGGGTGACCTGGCGAGTCTCGCGCGAGGACAGGCTGCTCGCCTCGTACGCATGATCAGCTGGGCAGCTAATCCGTACATCAAGCGGCTGAATCTGGCCTTCTGTCTCGTGACGGAGAAACTCTCCGAATTGAGCGACCGGTTGGTGAATAACCCGCACGTGGCCGTGTTCGAGATTCCCCTCCCGACGCTCGACGAGCGCCGCCGGTTTATCACGTCGGTCCGGGCGCGGGACGATACAGCGTCACCTCGTGATACTTCCCCGGCGGGAATGACTGCGGGTAGTGCGCGGGACCTGGGGGTGGCGGCTCCCACCGCTCCCCCGCCAGCCGGCAAGGGAATGACGGCCGAAGGGCTGGCCCAGAGCTCCAGCGGTCTCAACCTGCTCAACCTCAACGTCGTCCTGTCTCAAACGCCAGCCGACGGTACCGACCTGGCTCATTTCCGGCGGCTGAAGAAGAGCATGATCGAACGCCAGTGCCAAGGGCTGGTCGAGTTCGTGGAACCGCCCCACACACTGGACTTGATCGTCGGTCAACCCGAGGCGAAGGCGCGGCTGCAGCAAGATGCTCAGTGGATTGGCGAAGGCCGGCTCGAGACGGCCCCGATGGGCTATCTGTTCTGTGGCTCCGTAGGCACCGGCAAGACGTTTCTCGCGGAATGTTACGCCGGCTCGATCGGCATTCCGTGCGTCAAGCTGCGCAACTTCCGCTCGAAGTACGTCGGCGAAACGGAAGGCAACCTCGAGCAGGTGCTCACGGTCTTGCGTTCGCTGGGCCCGGTCGTGGTGATGATCGACGAAGCGGATGCATCGCTCGGCGACCGCCGAGCGGACGGCGATTCGGGGACATCCGGGCGAGTCTTCTCGATGATCGCGAGCCAGATGGGCGACACCCGGTACCGCGGGCGAATTATCTGGATGTTGATCACTTGCCGACCAGACTTGCTGCCAATCGACTTGAAGCGGCAAGGCCGGTGCGAAGTGCACATCCCGCTGTTCGCGCCGCAGTCCACGGACGAGATCCAGGCAATGTTTGTGGCGATGGCCCGGAAGAACAAGGTGCCGCTGGCGGAGGGCGCCCTGCCGGAAGTGCCGGTTGAGCGGCAACTGAGCGGCGCGGATCTGGAAAGCATCCTGTTGACGGCACGACGCAAGGCGCTGGTATCGGGCAGTGAGCGCGTCGAACGGCAGCACCTGGAAGCGTCCCTGGACGAGTTCATCCCGTCGGCGGAAGGATTGGAAAAGGAATTGCAGGAGCTGGCGGCGGTGCTGGAATGCACGGAACGCAATTTCCTGCCGCCGGCCTGGCGCGAGCGAGTTGCCGGCCCTGACGGCCGCACGCATTTGCAGGAACGCATGGTCGCCATCCGGCAATTGATCGAAGATTAGCCCCCGCCACACGAACACTGGATGGTGTCATGCCGGCCATGGCCGGCAGGTTGCGGTAGCCTTAACCGACCGACACAATGCGACAGGACGCTCGGAAACCACACGACGACGGGCGAGCATCCACGGAAACGCTCTTACTCCCATATTCGCGAGGAGACCCGACCCATGACGACTTCAGGCCGCAAGAGCTGGCTCGACGATACCACCCAGCTGCCGATGATCGACGAGTACGTGCAGCAGCTGGGTACGTTCGTCGATGCCATGGCGGACGGTCGCGTCGACGACTCGGAATTGCGCGCGCAAGAGGAACGACTCGTGGCCATGATGAAGGAAGTCGAACCCGAGTTGAACGATCTGCAGCATGCGAAGGTCACCCGCCTGCTGTGTGAGCTGACCGCTTACAACATCATGCAGACCTTGCATGCGCTGCAGGCGGCTCGCCCGAAAAGCCAACTGCAATTCTGAACGGCCGCTGCAGGATACGAAGTCGCAGGGCACGCGTTGAGGCACTTGCGACAAATCCCGACGGCCTGACGTTCCACGTTCCCCGCCACCGACACGCAGCGGGGCACGATCCACGAAAACTTACCAACCGATGAGGAGAGTACATCATGGCAGGTCAGCCGAGAGCTCCGTTTTACTTGGCGGTGTTCATGGTGGTGGCGTTTCTGGTTGGTTTTGCCGTTTACCGATCGATGGGGCCTGCCGGCGGCGGCGATGCGGGACCTGGCGACGGTCCGCTGGAGGAGCCGGTGGTCAACCTGCCGGGGGAAGAGACCGGTGGCGGCGCGGGGGGAGCCGGCGGGGCGGAAGCGCCGGATGCGGGCTCCATCACGACCGTCAAGGAATATGCGTTCAAGTCTTCCGAACGTCTCCCGCCCGTGAAGGGCACCGCGGGCTACCAGCCGATGCGCGAGAACACGGTCCGGTTCGCCATGAACGTATGGGCCGGCTGGGCACCGATCATTTACGCGAACGACGGATTCAAGCCCGGCAAGGTCTGGAAGGGAGCTGACGGCCAGGACTTCAAGGTCGAACTGGTGCTGATCGATAACCCGATCGAAATGCGGGACGCCTACGCTGCGGGCGAAGTCCATGTCGGCTGGGCGACGCTCGACATGCTCCCCCTATTTGTCGACGGGTTTGTCGATGCTTCGGGAAATCCACGCGATTCTCGGGTCATGCCGCGTGTCTACCAGCAGGTCGACTGGTCGAATGGCGGAGACGGCATCGTGGCGCGCGAGTCGATCAAGACGGTGGCCGATCTCCGCGGCAAACGCATCGCGCTCGCCGAAAATTCCCCCTCGCATTTCTTCCTGCTGAACATGCTCGTCTCCGGTGGCGTGCAGCCGGGGGAAGTCAAAATGGACTTCACCGGCACGGCCTTCGAGGCCGCGGCCGCTTTCAATGCCGACAAGAACATCGCCGCCGCCGTCTCGTGGGCGCCCGACATCTACAATCTGTCCGAGGTGCGTGGTAACCGCCTGCTGGTCTCGACAGCCACGGCGAACAAGTTGATTGCGGACGTGTGGTTCGCCCGTGCCGATTTCGCCAACGAGCACCCGGCCATCGTCGAAGGCCTCGTGCGTGGGATCTTCGATGGCATGGACGCCCTGAAGAATGAGGCCAATCGGCAGAAGTGCGCCGAGCTGATGGCCAACGGCTACGGACTGCAGCCCGCCGACGCGCTCAGCATGCTGGGCGATGCCCACAGCACCAACTGGGCGGAGAACTACCAGTTCTTCCTGAACGCGAACAACCCGACCAACTTCGCCCGCATCTGGTCGCAGGCCTACCGGCTGTACCGCCGCATCCGGGCGATCAGCAATCCCACGGTGGAATTCGACCAGGTGATGGACTTCTCGATCATCCAGAAGCTGGGGAAAGAAGAGAAGTATCGTTCCCAAAAGGACGAGTACACGATGCAGTTCGTGCCCAAGAGCACGACGGAAGTGAAGGGGGCCGAGGAAATCCTGACCAATACGGTCGTGATTCACTTCGCTCCCAACAGCTTCGAACTCTTCAAGAAAGTGACGCGCGAGGAAGACGGCAAAACGATCGAAGCCGACTACGATCCGCGGGCCAAGTATGTGGTCGAAGAGATCGCCAAGATGTCCGGACAGTTCGGAAATGCGCGCATCATCATCGAGGGGCACACGGACAGCTCGATGCGCGGCAAGGCTCCCGAGGCGCTGGTCAAGGAACTGTCGCTAAACCGCGCGAATGCCGTGAAAGAGGCGGTGGTGAACGAGTACGGGCTCGATCCGAACAAGTTCAACGTGGAAGGTTTCGGCTGGGACGTGCCGGCGGACAGTTCCGATCCGGGCAACCACGCCAAGAACCGCCGGGTGGAAGTCAAGGTTTACACGGCGGAAGCGCAATGACCGAAGCAGCACCGGGGAATCGCATGCGAGCCTGGCTGCACCGATGGACGACGCTGCGCGAGGCGCCGCCCACCTGGGAGGCCGTCCTGCTCGCAGTGCTCTGCATCGTGGGTGTGGGGACGGCCTGGTGGGTCGTGACGCGGGGCGAGCCTGAATCGCGTTGGATCAGCCCGCTGGCGCTCCCCTCTCCGGCAGAAACCTTCGGCAAGTTCCGCGAGGTGTGGGGTTCCTTTGAGACACCCGACGACGCACGCCGCACCATGCTGCTCAACACGCTGGTGACTCTGCGGCGGGTATGCATTGGGTTTGGCCTCGCCCTGCTCGTGGGTGTGCCCGTGGGGATTGCGGCTGGCTGCTTCCCGCGGTGGGGTGCGTTTCTATCTCCACTTGTCATGTTCGGGCGCAATATCCCGCTCGCCGCGGTGCTTCCCCTGATGATCTTCATCTTCGGGATCGGCGAGCAGAACAAGGTGATGTTCATCTTTGTGGCCAGCGTGGCGTTCGTTATCTCCGACTCGGCACGGGCCATCGCAGACGTATCATCCCGCTATGTCGATACCGCCTACACGCTCGGGGCTGGACGCTGGCAAACCATCATCAAGGTACTCGTTCCCCTGGCGTTGCCCACGATCTTCAGTTCTGCGCGTGTGATGTTCGGACTTGCGTTCGGCTATATCATGCTGGCCGAGTCGATGCGCGGGTCCGACGATGTGGGCGGACTGGGCAATCAGATCCAGATCTTCCAGCGCCGCGGTTCCCGCGAGAACATCTATCTCATCCTGATCCTCATCCCGCTGGTCGCGCTGTTCGTCGACCGCGTGCTGTTCTGGACACAGCGTGAGCTCTTTCCGCATGTCTACGGCGGCGACGGTTATTTGCATCGCTTGTCGCGATTCCTGATTCACCGCTGGGATGACCTCAAGCACACCCTGTTCGGCAGCACGCCGCTCCCCGGCGCATCCCCATCGGGCCAGTTGCCGGTTGCCGCCCGAGCACCGGTCATGGACCGCGAGCGGCCGATGTCCCCTGCCCCGGCCCAATCGTCCCCGAACCACTCAGACCCCACATGACGGATTCGCCTTCCAAGCAGCCGAGTACGTCTTCGGCACCCGCCCCGACGGTACCGGCGGCGAGCGATCTGGTTACTCTGTCGCCGGTTGTGCGCGACGTGGGGATGGGCCATGTCCTCGAGCACGTGCGCGCGAAAGAGGAACTGAAGCGGCCCCCGGTGGTCGAATTCCGACACGTGACCAAGACCTATAATCCCGGAGGCGCCAACGAGTTCACCGCGATCCGCGACGTGCATTTCGTCGTCGAGGATCTGCCGGGCAAGGGAGAGTTCGTCTGCGTGCTCGGTCCGAGCGGCTGCGGCAAGAGCACCATCCTGCGGCTGATCGCCGGTCTGCAGCCGCAGCACCCCGCGACCTCTGGCGACGTCCTGGTCATGGGGCAGCCGGTACGAGGCCCCGGCGCCGATCGGGGCATGGTGTTCCAGGATTACACGAGCTTTGATCATCGCAGCGTACTCGATAACGTCACTTTCGGGCTCGAGTGCATGGGGGTGCGTCGCCAGGAACGTGACGAACTCGGCAAGGAATGGATTCACAAGGTCGACCTCAATGTTGCCGCGGACGCCCGCAAGTATCCTCACGAGTTGTCAGGCGGCATGCGGCAGCGAGTCGCCATCGCGCGGACGCTGATCCTGCGCCCACGGATCATCCTCATGGACGAACCTTTCGGAGCGCTGGATCCTCAAACGCGGCTCAACATGCAGGATCTATTGATCAAGCTGTGGCGCGAGGTCGAAGCGACGGTGTTCTTTATCACCCATTCCATCGAGGAGGCCGTGTTTCTCGGCGATCGGGTTTACCTGATGAGCAATTCGCCCGGCACGATCCTCGAGGAACTTGAGATCGAACCTCCGGACCGGCCGGCTCACGCCATGCTGAAGCTGCCTCGCTTCGTCGAGGCCGTCGGTTATATCCGCGACAAGCTGACGCAGCTGGAATCCGAGTGAGCGGGATCTCCAAGGGCCGTCTTGGTTTGCGAGGGGACGGTTGCTACAGTTTTCAGAGAGTTGGCTGTCCGAGCATCGCCGAAGCGGATTACCCTACGCGTGGGACTTGGCAAGTACATCAAGTCGGCCTTCGTGAACCGCTGGAACATGCTGCTGTTCCTAGGCGGCTGCGCGTTTGGTGCGATCAGCGGCCACGCGGATGTCGTCCTGCCGCTCGTCCTGGCCGCGGAAGTAGGGTATCTGGGTTTGCTGGGCACCCATCCCAAGTTCCAGCGTTACGTCGATGCCCACGAGGCGGCCGCGCTGCGGAAGCAGAACTCGCAGTCGACCGAACAGACACTGCGGCAGATCCTGCAGTCGCTCTCCCAGGCGGGGCTGGCACGTTTTGAGCAACTCCGTTCGCGATGCCACGAGTTGCGCCAGATCGCCGCAGATCTGAAAAAGACGTCGGCCGAGGGTTTCGGCAATCCGCTCGATGCGCTGCACCTCGAGGGCCTCGACCGGCTGCTCTGGATCTTCCTCCGCATGCTTTACACGCATCAGTCGCTCCGCAAATTCCTCGACCGCACAAGCCTCGACCGAATTCAAGCGGACATCCGGCAAGTCGAAACCCGGCTCCGGCAACTGCCCCCGGACGTTGCCTCGGACCACAGCCAGAAGATCCGCCGTGCCCTGGAAGACAACCTGCAGACTTCGCACGATCGCCTGGCAAACGTCGAAAAGGCCCGTGCGAACCTCGAACTTCTCGAACTCGAATTGGATCGGCTCGAGAACAAGATTCGTTCCCTCGCGGAAATGGCGGTCAATCGCCAGGAGCCCGACTTCATTTCCGGGCAGATCGACCAGGTGGCCGACAGTATGCTCGAGACCGAGAAAACGATGAACGATCTGCGCTTCGCCACCGATCTGGCCCCGCTTACGGACGAAGCCCCGGAGCTGCTGCGGTTCCCTCCGGTGCAAATTGTCGAGTAACAACTTCGCGACGCCTATTCGCGAGTCTGTTGCTTACCGCTCCCTTCGGCTTCCTCGGGCCGCGCTGCGTCTTTGCGGCTCCGTGCGAGATCTGCTTCCTCTGCGATTCGTCCTTTCCGCAATCGGACCTTGTCGATGCTCTGTTTATGCCGCCTGCTGGCGGCTGCGGCTAACACCGTCTGTGGCTGGAAGCCATCATCTGTTCTGCCGTCACGTCGTTCTGCGACATTCTGCCGCATGTTGCGACGCGTCTGGTCGGTTGCTAGAACATTCTGTCGAGGAGCGAGCCGCGTACGGGTTTGGAAACTGCGTCCTTCCCATGTTGCGGTTCCGACGGTCATCTGCGCGGCCCTTTCGCTATGCAGCATTCTGTCTGCTGCCCGTAGTCTGCTGCGCGGGTGTGGGGCTCGCTGTTCTGCCCGTGTCGCCAAAAGGTCGCTCTGAGCCGTTTCCGTGCCAACACTGTGCCTGTGCGTGCCACAGCGCCGCGGTATGTTGGACTTCATGCTGCTGCATGACCGACGCCGAAAAAGTCGCTTGGGCACAGCGGCATCGCGTCCGGCCGCCGGCGTATGTGCTTCAAAGACTGCCGCAGGCCACGAAGCCAGCCTGCTCGGAAGGTCGCAGATGCCCGAGTTGCCCTCCCGTTGCCGAGGCCCGTACGGTTGAATCCCAGTTGGCGTCCGAAACGGTAGGGAACATCGTTCTGTTGGACGCTCAGTTGAAATGCCAAGGATTGAGCGCGTGGCTTTCGCTGCTCGCATCGGCCGTCCCGTTGGAATACGTCACCGAGCCCTCGCCCGAAGACGTTTCCGACAACTACGTGCAGGCACTCGAATCCGCTTATGCGGCCCCTATCTTCACGCCGCCGGTTCCACCGCCGCGCGGCTTGTCTTGATCGTTCGATGAATTCGAGGACATCCGGCACTCGCCGGACACAGCCACCGTAACGGCTCGCCGGTTCCGTCGCTCGCTTCGCTCTCTACTTCGGGAGCGAGCGATGGGCGGTTGTTTCCGAACTCATCTGTCTGCACATCCCTTGCGTGTTGTCCAGACTCCTGCGCGCTCACGCGTCTTGGCAGCGGCTCGCTCCTCAAACGAACGCTTCCCGGCGTCGTGGGCGCGCCGGGGTCTGTAATGCACGCGGATCGTGGCTCTTCCACTTATTCCTGCACTTACTCCTGCCCATGAGATATTCACGTACCGGCTTTACACTCGTCGAACTGCTGGTGGTCATTGCGATCATCGGCATCTTGGTATCCCTACTTCTTCCCGCAGTTCAAGCCGCGCGCGAGGCAGGAAGGCGTATGATGTGCGCCAACCACCTCAAGCAGATTGGACTGGCGGTACACAACTATGAAAGCACATATAAGTGTCTCCCCGGAAT
>JBFWYF010000063.1:0-15288 GCA_050186685.1 Pirellulaceae bacterium | reverse complement strand
GGTTTGTGCCTAGGCGTCCCTGCGATTCCGAGAAGGAATTCTTGGCCGCCCTCGACTATCGTGTTAGTCGATGGGGTCGGTTGTGGAACAAGTCCGAGCGAAGGAGTAGTCGTGGCATTCAGCGAATCGCTGGCCGGTCGCACCCGTGACGCCTTGGCCGGGAAGAAGTACGTTGAAGAAAAGAAAATGTTCGGCGGCGTGGGCTTCTTGCTTCACGGCAACATGCTCGTCGGAGTCTGGAAGACCGCACTGATCGTCCGCCTTGGTCCAGATGCTTACGAGGCAGCGCTGGTGGAGCCGCATGTCCGGGAGTTCGACATCACGGGCAAGCCGATGAAAGGTTGGGTGATGGTCGAGCCGGAAGGGGTCGAGGACGATGACTCGTTGGCGGGCTGGATTGAGCGGGCGATGAAGTTCGTGAAGACGTTGCCGAAGAAGTGAGCCGTTTTCGTGGCGGTCGGAAGGCATTGAAACGCAGAATTCGCCGATTTCGCAGAGCAAATGCTCGCAGAGCAGCGTAAGTCCTCCCCGCCTGTTGTTCGCTTCCCTGACTTGTGCCGGGGTTTCTGGGAGAGGTCGGAAGGCATTGAAACGCAGACTTCGCCGATTTCGCAGAACAAATTCTCGCAGAGCTGAGCAAATCCTCCCTGCCGGTTCTGCGCCGTCGGCGTCCTCTGCGTTTCGCTTCCCTGACTTATGGCAGCGCAGATTTCGCGATTTCGCGAGGCAACTGGATCAAATCGATCGAGACTGCAATATTTTCGTTTTCATCCTTTCGCGTCGGTCCGCAAAGATGAGTCCTCAGCTACACCTTGACGAAGCGAGTGGTTGATGCCGTTGCTTGGCGCTCATATGTCGATTGCGGGCGGCTATGCCAGAGCCGTCGAGGCGGCTGCTCGATGCGGCATGGACGTCGTCCAGCTGTTCACGAAAAACAATAACCAGTGGCGTGCCAAGGCGATTTCAGAGCAGGAGGCGGCCGATTTTCACGAACGGCTTCTGACGTTGGGGATCACGCGGCCGCTGTCGCACAGCTCGTACCTGCTGAATCTGGCGAGTCCCGATGGAACGCTCCGCGACAAGTCGATCGCCGCCTGCGTGGTGGAACTCCAGCGCGCCGAGCAGCTGGGGATCCGGCACGTGGTGCTGCACCCCGGCGCTCACATGGGCAGCGGCGAAGAGGCCGGGATCGCGAACATCGTGGGGTCCCTGCAGACGGTCTTGGTCCAGTCCCACGGTCTGGCTTGTGGCATCCTGCTAGAAACGACGGCAGGGCAGGGGAGCAGTTTGGGGCATCGCTTCGAGCACCTGGCGGCGATCCTGGACGCAACGGCGGCCCCTGGGCGTCTCGGCGTGTGCCTGGATACGTGCCACCTCTTCGCGGCCGGCTACCCGTTGCAGAGCCGCCGCGACTATCTCCGTACGATCCGGGAGCTGGACGAACGCATCGGCTGCGAACGCGTGCTGGCCATCCATCTGAACGACAGCAAACGCGAGATGGGTTCCCGCGTGGACCGGCACGAACATATCGGCCGGGGCAAGTTGGGCCTCGAGCCCTTCCGCCACTTCTTGAACGATCGCCGTTTCCGGGACGTACCGATGTACCTCGAGACGGCCAAGGGGCTGGAGGGGGGTGAGGACCTGGATGTCATCAACCTGCGCACGCTTCGCGGCCTGATCCAGCCGACACGTCGACGGCGAGTCTGAGGCCCGGACGAGCCGGCCATCAGCTGCCACGAGCGATCCGCGTGAAATGGTACAGAAACACGGCGGAGGCGGAAGCGGCGTTCAGCGAATCGGTGCCGTGATCCATGGGCAGGGTGACACGGCGATGGCACTCCGCGAGCCATTCGTCGGCGAGTCCCTGTCCTTCATTGCCGATCAGCACCGCCAGGCGGGCCGCGCGCGGGGCCGTTTCGAGCCGTTCGGCGTGCGGGTCGAGCACAGCGGCCACCAGTTCGAGCTCGCCGTTCGACTGCGCGTGTCGCAAGTCCGCCAGCAGGTCGTCGCTGCGCGCGATCCGCAGTCGAAAGGCCGTGCCCATCGAAACCCGCAACACGCGGCGAGAAAACGCATCGGCACACTGCCGGCTGAGCAGGACGCCCGCCGCTCCGAACGCCGCCGCATTGCGCAGAATGCCGCCCAGATTCGTCGGGTCCTGGACGTCGCAGCAAACGACGAACACCGCCCGCGGCGTTTCGCAGCACAGCACGTCGGCCACTGCCAAGGGGCGGCCGCGCCGCCCGCAGGCCAGGATTCCGCGATGAAAGTTGAAGCCAATCAGCGTCTCGACCATGCCCCCCGGCAGCACGAACACCGGCACGGAGTCGGGCAGTTCCGCGGGTATTAGCGCCAGACGCCGCTCGTCGACCACGACGGAATCGACGGCGTAGTCGCTGGCCGCCAGCCGCTGCACCATCCACTGTCCCTCGACCACAAACCGGCCCGACCGCGCCGTCAGGTTCGCGCGCGGCAGTTCGCGGTAGGGCGCCAACCGAACGTCGTCCAGCGAGTTCACTACATAGTGGGCCATGGGAACAGGTGCCCGGGAAGCCGCCGTGTGCTGCCACGGATATTCGTGCGTCCATCCATCCCGATGGCCTGCCGAGGACGTACAATGACCTCGCATGCGCAGGCCCGGACGGGACCCGCGATTATCCTGAATTCACCTCGTTTGTGGTCTACCCATGCCGAAGATTGGCGACCTGCCCGAGCTGCAGGGACTGACGGCACGCCGTCATCTGATCCGGATTCCGCATGAAATCGATGTGCCGATTACGCCGCGCGTCCAGCAGCTGATCGATACAGCGGAATTCCGGCGACTGGCGCGGATCAGCCAGCTGGGGCTCGTCTCGCTGGTCTATCCCGCGGCCATTCACACGCGGTTCGAACATTCGCTGGGTGTCTACCGGATGGCATTGCTGTACCTCCAGCGTCTCGAACACGACGAGCGGTTTGCCGGAGCCGTGTCGTACCATGACGCGGAACTGTTCCTGTCGGCCGCGTTGCTCCACGACCTCGGACATTGGCCCTTCTGCCATCCCGTGGAAGACATCCGATTGCCCGGCGTGCCTCGCCACGAACTGTTTGCGAACAGTTTCGTGCTCGAGGGCGAGATTGCCGACACGCTGCGAGATGAGTGGGGCATCCAGCCGCGGGACATCGTCGGGCTGCTTTCCGACAAGCCTCGCGATCCCGGGGCCCGCATTTTGAGCAGCTTGCTGTCCGGACCGATCGACATCGACAAGATGGACTATCTGTATCGCGACAGCCTGCACGCAGGAGTCCCCTATGGACAACACTTCGACCAGCAGCGATTAATCGGTAGCCTGTGTCTGAACGAGGCAGCCGACGGCCTGGCGATTACCGACAAGGGTCGTACCGCGGCCGAAATGATGGTCTTCGCCCGCTACGTGATGTTCAGCGAAGTGTACTGGCATCACGCCGTACGGGCCGCTACGGCGATGCTGCAACGTGCCTTTTACGAATTACACCACCAGCTGGACCTCGACCAGTTGTTCCGCTCGACCGAGCACGAGATGATCGACGAGCTGCGTCGCGTCGCGGGCGAGGGACCGGCCGCACCCCTGCTGGCGGGGCTGTTCGGGCCGACTCGCCGACTTTTCAAGCGCGTGGCTCAGTTCAGCTACTTTGAGCATCCCGAGGTTTATGCGTCGCTCGCTCGGCAGCCGTACCCCTGGCTTGTGCGCTGTGCTGAGTCGTTTGCCGATGCGCTCAGCCCGCGGATTGGACGCCGTGTCGCGCCCCATGAAATCCTGTTTGATGCGCCCCCCACCGAGCTCGAAGTCGAGTTCAACGTCGACGTGTACTTTCCCAAGGAGCGCTGCTACCGGCCGCTGGGCGAGGTGTCCCCCGTCGTCCAAACGCTCGCACGAAAACAGTTTGACGACTTCGTCAAACGCGTCCGTATCTTCGCGCACCCGTCGCTCGTCGAGGAACTACAGGCACGCACGGACCTGATCGAGCCCCTGCAACAGGTACTGGGCGGGATGTGACGCGTCTGGGCGCTCAGCGTTCCGCATCGGCGGACGAGGCGTAGTGCTTCGTCCAGAGCGTCACGGTTTCCACCGGCAAGAACGGTTCGCCCGGGGGCGGGGTCGGTTCCAGACACCGCAGGATTTCGACGGTCGCCACCTCGCGTTGCGGCTGCCCCCCGGATTGCTCGCGATTCCAACGCTGCTGCAGCCAGTCGGCGAAATAGGGCCGGTGCCAGGCGAAGTTCTCCATGAGGATGTTTTCGATACAGCGGCGCCACCGCTGGCCATGGTACAGGCGGCTGACGAGGCGCGGCTTGGTCATCGGTAAGGGCTGGCCTGGCTCCCAGAGGTTCACTTCGGTCCCGTCATGCAGCGTACCGCGAAAGATCGGCCAACCGTCGTCGCGGTGGGGGACCGGTGCAAACATCGTCCAGCCGCGTTCCAGACCGACGGCGGTCGCGACACCGTTCCACGCCTCCGGCCACAAAGTTCGGGCCCAATGCGTCGGCACCAGGTCCATCGTATTCCACGCGACCGCATACAGCAGGAAGGCTGCCGCCAAAGCCGCCTGCAGCCGACGGCAACACACGGGCTCGACCTCCGGGCGGCGCCACCAGGACGCACGCGCCAGCTCGTCGAAGCGCCGGGCCAACTCCCGGCCGCGACGCCCCATTGCTTGCCGGCAGGCGTCCCAGGTCTCACCCGGCAGGAACAGCAGCCAGCACACGATGCAGATCCAGGGGAACAGGCCGAGAGTCATCGAGACCGCCAGCCCCAGATGAAAGGCGACGAACGAAGCCACAACCACCCAACGAATCGCCCGGTTGCCCACGGGAACCAGTAGGAGCAGCGGCCCGCCGAACTCCAACAACATGGTCGCAGCCGTCATGGCACGCAGGGCGGCAGGAAACTGACGCAACCAGACCCCGGCGGACGTGACAAAGGCGTCACAGTTCATCACGTAGTAGACCGCCGAGAACTCGGTCGTCCACACCCGGTCGAGCTTATAGATGGCGGCCGCAAAATAGACGATCAACAGCTGCAGCAGAATGGCCGCCGAGGCCCACGTGAGAACCGGTGTATTCTCGTGGAGCAGGACGGGTCCACGACGGCCGAGCGTCGTGCCACACGGGGCGCGCCAAGCGGCATCAACACTCCACCGCCTTCCCAGCGGCAGAAACAGAGCCCAGAACAGCATGCTGCGCAGCACACTGTCGCCTGCGTCCGTAATCAGCGGGTTCCGATTCACGACCGATACGAGCAGGATCCAGCTGGCCAGGGTCGCCAGTCGCGTGCGGTAGCCAACGAGCAGCCAGCAGGCGAACCAGGCCGCGACGCCGTGCATCGCCAGAGCCGCCCATGCCTGCCCGTTCAGCAAATGCAACGACCACGCGTGCTCGAGACCGGCGGGATGGCCGGCGCCACGCATCTCGATGAGCAAGACGCGTGGCAGGACTCCCGCATCCGTCGCAAAGGCCGTCACGTCCCAGGCACGCCACCCCAGGTCGAGCAGCAGGATGGCGGCCACCCCGATTCGAAACGCCGCGAGCGAACGCGGGTCGATGGCAAAGACGTGCATCAGACGTCCAAGGCGGGCTCGCCAATGTACATCTGAAGAATCTGGCTTTGGACCTTGATCGCGCGGATCAGAATCCATACTTGTTCGGCCGAGAACCTCTGCGGATCCGAACGGGCCAGGCATTCGAGCTCCTCGGTCATCGCGGCGTGCTGGTCGGTCGCAGCCTGCAGGCGCAGGTCCATTTCTTTCCAGGCTTCCGTCAGCCGCTCGTCTTCGCCGAGGGCAGCGAGGTCGTCCGCCGAGTTCGTCAGCAGCAGGCACAATCGCGCCACATCCCGGGCTTCCGCGCCGGGACGCAATCGTTCAATCCGTCTGGCCAAGTCAGTGCACTTCATACGCTAGTCCCGTTCTTCGTGAGGATGAGCCGGTAGCCCGGAACTCATCCTTTCGGCGCGCAGCGCGAAACTTCGGCCGGCATGAGTTCCGAGGATATGGATACGGAGAATCTGCGCCGCTCGAGCGCAACAGGACGACGGCCGTGTCCGAATGCGATGTGATCCCGTAGCAAGGGCGGTGGCCGCTGTCCCGGAAGCTACTTCCGTGTCGCTACATGGGAACTTTAGCTTAACTTTTCAAATGCGAAAAGTTTTTTGTAAATGCCACAAGAACCATGGGCCTAAACGGCTGCGGCCATCGCCTTAAGCTCTTCCGATAACTGCCCGATGCGCACAGCCATGGACGACCGGGCCGTATCCAGGTCATGCAGCAATTCGGCCGGCACGTAGGTAAAGATATAGAACTTGACCTTCGGCTCGGTGCCCGAGGGCCGCACGGCGACATAGTTCCCGGCCGCCTCCAGATCAATGACGACCATGTCTCCGCGGGGGGCCTCCAGACGCCGCTGATTTCCGGCCGCATCACGGACCGTCTGTTGTCCGTAGTCGCGGACCGATACGACCGGCAACCCGGCCAGGGCGCGGGGCGGGCTCTCGCGGAACTGCTGCATGAGCTTGCGCATCCGCCCCATGCCCTCCGAGCCTTCCATAAAGACGTTCACCGTGTGCTCGGCGTGGTAGCCGTGCTGCCACCACAACGATTCCAGCTTTTGGTGCAGCGTCTGGCCCGCGGCTTTCACCTGAGCGGCAACTTCCGCCAGAAGCATGCACGCGACGACACCGTCCTTGTCACGCGCATACTGACCGACGAGAAATCCGTGCGACTCCTCCGTACCAAAGACGAACTTGTCCGGTCCGGCCAAGTCCATTTGCTGGGCGATCCACTTGAATCCGACGTGCAGTTCACCGAGCGTCCGCACGCCGTAGGAATCGGCGATCCGCCGAATCATCTCGGTCGTCACCAGCGTCTTGACGATGTAGTGTTCGGGAGACAGACGTCCGGTCTGACGTCGCTGGTCGAGCAGGAAATCCGCCAGTAGCACTCCGAGCTGATTCCCCGTGAAAGTCGCCCACGGCGAGCCGGCACGGGTGGTTAGCGGAGCGGCAGCCCCCATTCGGTCGCAGTCCGGATCGGTGGCCAGGATCAAGTCAGCGCCAACCTGCTGGGCGCGCTCGATCATCGCGTCAAAGACTTGGGGGTTTTCAGGGTTGGAGACGTGGCCGGGTACGTTCGGGAAGTCGCCACTCGGTTCGCTGTGCGGAGCAAACACTTCCACGTCGCGGAACCCGTCTTTGAAGAGGGCCGGGCAGACGCCCGACGCGCCGACCCCGTGCAGCGGACTGTAAATGATCCGCAAATCGCGCGGGCCCGGAAACCGCTCGTCGTTGACCTCGGCCAGGAACGCAGCGTCGACTTCCTCTTTGCACAGCACGATCTGGCCCGATTCGGAGGCAACATGAAACGGCGTAACACGAATGTCCTGCACATTCATGACGCGATCGATAATCGCCTTGTCGTGCGGCGGCAGGACCTGGGCCCCCGTCGACCAGTACACTTTGACAGCATTATCGCTCGGCGGATTGTGGCTGGCGGTCACCATGATGCCGCACGAACACTGTTTGTGACGGACCAGGAATGACAGTTCGGGCGTGCTACGGTAGTCGTCCAGGAAGTAGACGCGGAAGCCGGCGGCGACCATGATGCCGGCGCACAGTTCCGCAAAGTGCCGCGAATTGTGCCGCGTGTCATAGGCGATTGCGCAGGATAGCTGCGCATCCCCGCCTAGCTGGGCCTTCACGTAATCGGCGAGCCCTTGGGCGCTCTCGCCAATCGTCCGATCATTGATGGCATTGCAGCCGATGGGGTACATTTTTCCGCGCCGGCCCCCGGTGCCGAACGGAATCACGGTCCAGAACGCGTCGTCCAGTTCTCGCCACTTTCCGGCCGCGATATGGTCGAGGATCGGCTCGACGTAGTCTGCGTAGCGGGGCTCGGACAGCCACTGCCGGATGTTCTGATCCGCGCCCGGCGTAATCTTGCCGGAGGAAGTCGCCGCAGCAAGTTGGGCCAACGCGTCGGGTAGGGCCAGTGTGGACATGATGATTCTCCTGGTGCATCGCTTGGCAGGAGCGATTCTAGCGCTCTTGGCGGCACCTCGGAAGGGTAGCAAAATCGATTATTCCGGACGTGCGGATGACAGCGGACGCCGTACCGCACGTTTAGCAAATCCGGGGCCTGCCGGAGCTGCCTGCGCCGAGTAATCTGGGGCGAAGGAACCTCTTCCCGTATCGAATCTGCGAGGATTGCACCGTGCCAGAACCGATCATTTCCGTGTCCGGTTTGCGAGGCATTGTGGGCGTGAGCCTCACGCCAGAACTGGCCGGCCGCTTCGCGGCGGCGTTCGCAATGGGACTGAGCGACGGCCCGGTGGTGCTGACGCGCGATGGCCGCACCACCGGCAGCATGCTGTCCGATGCCGTGCGCGCGACTCTGTGCGCCGTCGGGCGCAACGTCGTCGACGCGGGGATTGCCGCAACCCCCACCACCGGCGTGCTCGTCCGAACCCTGGGTGCCGTCGGGGGTATCCAGATTTCCGCGAGCCACAATCCGCCTGCCTACAACGGCATGAAACTGTTCAACGCGGCTGGTCAAGTCATTCCGGCCCGCGAAGGTCAGCAGGTGATCGACCGCTACCGGGCGCACCAACCGGTGTGGGTACCGTTCGATCGGATCGGTCACGTCACATCGTGCAGCGATACTCTCACGGCTCATCTCGATGCCGTGCTGGCCACGGTGCCCGTCGACGCGATCCGCCGCCAACGATTCCGGGTACTGGTCGACTCGAACCACGGTGCCGGCAGCCTGCTCGCCACTCAGCTGCTCAGCCGCCTGGGTTGCGAAGTCCAATTGCAGGGCGGCACTCCGGACGGGCAGTTTGCGCATCCGCCGGAACCCACCGCAGACAACCTGCAGGGTGTCTGCCAGCAAGTGACGGCATGCCGGGCCCATATCGGGTTCTGCCAGGATCCCGACGCGGATCGGCTGGCGGTGATCGACGAGCGCGGACGCTACATCGGCGAAGAATTCACACTGGCCCTCTGCCTCGACCGGGTCCTGCGGCATCAGCCCGGTCCGATCGTGACGAACTGTTCCACGAGCCGCATGTCGGAGGACCTGGCCCGGCACTACGGAGTGCCTTTTCATCGCAGTCCCGTGGGTGAAGCGAACGTCGTGGCCGAGATGCAGCGGCAGGGAGCCGTATTTGGCGGCGAAGGAAACGGCGGCCCCATCGACCCGCGCGTCGGCTACGTGCGGGACAGCTTCGTCGGCATGGCTCAGATTCTGGCCGCGATGACCGAGCGCCAGATGTCGGTCAGCCGGCTCGCGGATGCCTTACCCCGCTATACGATCCACAAAGACAAGACGACGCTGGCCGCCGACCGCGTACCGACGGCCCTGGAGGCGCTCGAGCGCCATTTCCACGAGGCCGAGGCCAGCCGCATGGACGGTTTGCGACTCGACTGGCCCAATCGCTGGCTTCTCGTGCGGGCCAGCAATACCGAACCCATTGTCCGCATCATCGCCGAGGCGCCCGATGAAGAGTCGGCTCGCTCCCTGTGCTCCGACGCCGCCGCCGTCTTGCAACAAGCTACTCGCCAAACGTGAGCGACAGGTCGCGGATGTACTCGAGCGCCTCGTCCAGTTCGCAGACCGTCATCCCTTGTTGACGCCCCTGACGGTCGCACCGGCTGAGCAGCACGAGTTCGTCGTAGCTTTCGTGCTCCTTGAGCCGCCGCTTGGCACGGGCACCGATCGTGCCGTCCAGGATCTCGTGAGCTTCCATGTGATGCTCGATCAGCCAGTGCGTCCGGGCCGTGATGAAACCACCCAACGCTTCAAGACCCGCTGCTACGTGATCCGCCGGCTCGATCCCCTTGCCCACGTCGTGCAACAACGCGGCGAGCAGAAACTCCTCGTCATAGGGTAACGCATTACGGGCCAGCTCGAAAACCTGCAGGCTGTGGTACAGCACATCACCCTCGGGATGATACCGCGGGTTCTGCTTCACGCGTTCCAGCGGTAGCAGCAGGGACTCGTATACCCGGAAGCGATCGACCGCCTGCTCGACCTCCGCCAGGGCTTCGGGCAAGTCCACGTCGGGGTACTCCTCGCGCAGGAACTGTTCCAGTTCCGCTACGCTGGCCCGCTCAATCGCCTTGCCCGTGATCGAACTCTTAGAGACATAGTGTGCCTTGTCCGCGGGATAGACCGTCAGCTCAAACGGAAATCGATCGCGGACGTGGACATGCGTGAACATCCGCTCTTCGCCCTGCTTCCGGACGCGTTTCCGTTCGACCTCGTAAACCAGCCCCTCCGCGTCCAGGGCCCCCGTGACGCCTTCGAGGCTGTCCGAAAACACGTGCAGGTCGATGTCGCTCCCCTGGCGCACATGCCCCGTCAGCACACTGCCAATCAGCCGCGGCCGGAAGTGGTGCAGGACGCGCATCAGTCGCAGCGCCTCGAACCGCATCGCTCGCAGATTATCGAAACGTCGTTCGCCTTCCTGCATGCGGGCAAACGACTGGATCTCGTCGCGGATCTCGGTATTGCTGGGCAGGTCAGCCGGTTTGACCCAACCCTTGCAGACATGGCGAGCCGCCTTCATCTTGGCTCGGTAATACTCGGACTCGCGCCGCTCGTACATCAGCCGCGCAGCTTCCCACGCGATCTGCCGCCGGAGTTTCGATGGATGCATCCGATCGCGCCGCACGCAGGCGACGCAAGATGGCGAACGGAGGAAAATGCGAATAGAGCATGGCAACAACCGGTCCGCTCTACGCGTCCGCCAGGGTCGGAGCAACGGACTCGCTTGTGAGCTGCAAGTATAGGCTCGCACCCCGGGGCGAACAAGCGCAGCGCCGCGCCACGCGCCACCCAAACCGATCGCTCCAGCGGCCTACTTCAGGCTCGTCCCGGTCGCTCCCAGCGACTGAAGCATGTCATCCAGAATCGTCGAGGTGTCCTCGGTGACCACGATTCGATCATTGGGATGAACCGAATAATCGCTCCCCGGATCGACCCGCCGCTTGCCGCGATCAAACTTGACGGGAATCTTGTGCCCGCCACCTTGCGGAAGCTGACGGAACACTTCGATCTGGGACCGGCGGAACTTTTTCAGGGCCCCCGATTGTTCCAGCGCATCTTGCACGTACAGGACACCATTCAGGGGCATGGCCACCAAGATTGGCTTTTTTTGATACGGTTGAAACTCGATATAGTACGTCGGAGTTCCCGGGTCGGGCGTCACGGACCGCGGCGTCTCGGCGCGCGTATCACCCAGTAGGGTGCCCAAATTGGCATCCAGCGTCTGGCAGCCAGCCAAACCAACCAGACAGGCGGCGACGAACAGCCCCGGGGAACAGGCAGCACGAGAACATGCGGGTCGCATCGAGGAGACTCCGGAAGATGGGCCATGCCAGAACGATCACGGCTGAGCTTGCCAGGCAGGTTGTCCGCAACCCGCTTTTTCCCCCCGATCGTTGCTGTCCCGTTAATCGGCACATCCGCACGAGAACTTGAGCGGATTTGCGGGTGAGGGGAAATGCGATACGTAGCGAACCTCGCCAGCCAACGCGACAGCTGCGTCGGAAGACTCCCGGGGCGTTACACTTACGGAAGTCTTACGACTTCCGCTACCAGTCGGCTCGGCGGGCACAATTCCGTCCGGACGCTTTCGCTTGCCGCAGCGCCGCGTCCGCGCGTTCCATGAGATTACCCAGTGTGTCGCCCGGATGAGCGGCCGCGTATCCGACGCTAGCGGTGACCCTGGGTCCGGCTGCGGTGCTGGCTGCGGCGATGGACTGCAGAACACGGTCCAGCACCGGCTGAGGTGCCGTGCATTCTTCGAGCAGCAAGCCGAACTCGTCGCCACCGATTCGCGCCACGAAATCCGTGGCCCGCAAGCTGTTCGCCAGAGCGGTCGCCGCCGTCCGCAGCAGTTGGTCGCCTGCCGCATAGCCGCCAGAGCTGTTCACCCCCTTGAAATGGTCCAGATCGACGAGCGCCAGCACGAGAGGGTGAGGAAGTGGGATCAACCGCGCCAGTCGGCGCACGCACTCTTGGTCCCAGGCTCGCCGGTTTGGCAAGGTCGTGAGCGGATCGGAATGGGCGAGGCGCTGCAAGTGTTGCCGCTGTTGCTGCTCGCCGAGGCACAGGCCACGTAGTCGCACGATCTCTTGCACTAACCCGCACGCCAGGGCGACTTCACGTCCCGTGGCGTCGGCGGGCAGCACGGCGTCGGCCGGTCCCGACCATCCCACGGCGACGATGGCCGGGCCAGCAGGTGCATCCCAGGGCGCCGCGATTTCCCGCGGAGGGGCGGCGCGCGGATCGTCGGTGACGATAATATCCGGCGCGGGATCGGTTTCCGCGGCGTGGACCAAGCCTGCAGGCAGCTGGTCCGCGGCACTTCCCAGCCGCCGGCGGCATTCGTCGCTCAGAAGGAGCCGGATCGTCGTCATGAGCCAGACTTCATCCCGGAATGGGTGTCAAACGAAACGGATGGCGGGGGAAATTCCGCCGCAACTAACGACCATGAGCACGTGAAAGGAACGTCTCCCCACCGCCGGCTGGCTTGTGGGGTTTGAAGGGCGATATACAATTCAGGGAAAGCCCCACCTCCCAGCGCAAGAAGCAGCTCTCCCATGTCACGCAGTGTGATCTCGATCGACGATCTCGACAACAGCGAGATCGATGCAGTCTTTCGGCTCGCCGATCGTTTTCTCGACGAGATGGCGACCCCCGGTAAACCCTATCGAGTGCGTGGTCGCCGGGGCGTAGCCGCCGACTATATTCTCGCAACTTTGTTCTGCGAGCCGAGCACCCGGACGCGATTGTCGTTCGAATCCGCCATGTTGCGGCTCGGCGGGCAAGTCATCTCGTCGGCCGATGCCTCGTCGTCTTCCGCGGCGAAAGGCGAGACGATAGCCGACACCGTGCGCATTATTGAGAATTACGCGGACCTGCTGGTGATTCGCCATCCGAGTGAAGGAGCTGCCCAAGTGGCGGCGGAGTATACGGATTTGCCCGTCATTAATGGCGGTGATGGCGGCCATGAACACCCGACGCAGACGCTCTGCGATCTCTACACCATCCGAGCCGCGCGGCGGCATCGGCAAAAGGACGCGGATCTGTCGTTTCGGGATCTCAACATCGAAGTGCGCGGTGATCTGAAACATGGCCGTACCGTACATTCGCTCGTCTACGCGCTGGCGCGGTTCGGAGCGAGGATCATTCCGTCGCCGGCCCCCGGTTGCGATCTGCCAGCCCATGTACAGCAGCGTCTGGCCCGCGATTACAACTGCATGCCCTTAAGCCGCCACGAAGTCGAAGGGGGAACGGACGCGGGATTTCCCGAATTCGTGTACGTGACGCCGGAAGGCCCGCACCAGCGCACGTTGTGGACGGGAGCGGAAGCCAACGTCTGGTTCCAGTTGAGCGTCGAACAACGCCAGGCGCTGCGCGAGTTCCAGAGCGTAGACTTTTTCTATGCCACACGCCTGCAGAAGGAGCGACACGAGGCGGGATCGACCGGCGACTATCCGCCGATCGACATGCAATTACTGAAGGATCCTCGTTACCGCCAGACTCGGGTCATGCATCCGCTGCCGCGCGTCGACGAACTGAGCTACGACCTCGACGAGGATCCACGTGGAGTGTATTTCCGACAAGCTGCGTACGGCGTGCCCGTGCGGATGGCGTTGATCGCAGCTCTGCTCGAGTTGTTCCCCTCGCTGCTGGCCGCTCCCAAGCCGGCGAGGTACCGCTTGTACTCCTCGGCCGAGGGGATTCACTGCGGCAACCCCCGCTGTGTCACGCTCGACCCCCAGGAACGCCGTTATCTGATTCCGAAGTTCTGGATTGTCGACGAGAGCCGATTGACGCTGCGGTGCGTGTATTGCGACTTCGAGTGCGAAACGCGCGTCGTCAGTCGTGCGTCGACCAAGAAGTACACACTCGAACTGCCCGAATGGCGCGAGATTTACGACCGCAATGCCCGGGACCTGGTCGTGTTCGCCACCGAACAGGACGCCATCCAGGCAGGCCACTTGTTGCGGCGGAGCAAACGGCGCACGGGTGCGCCGGGTCGAGCTCGGCTGGCGGGGACGGAAGTCTGAACAGCCGAGGGCCCTCCCCCACAGACACTTGCCGCCGTCATCGCCCTCGTTGATCGGCACTTTTCGCGGCAAGTCCCTGGGAGGAGGGAGCGAACCAGTCACGGGCCGCCCCGGGCGAGGGCGTCTAGACGGCGTCGAGGGCGGGCAGCACGTATGGCGTCCGGTATTCGGGCCGGGTCACGTAGCGGTTGGCAGTTTCGTCGCCCGGGAACGTGTAGGTGCTCGGGTCGAACTGAATCGTACGCCCCACGCGCCACGCGGCGTTTCCCAGGTGGCACAGCATACTGGACGGATGCCCCACCGTTTCCAGATCGGCGTTGGGCTTGGCGCGCGACCGCATGCACTCCAGGAAATTGCGGGCGTGCAGGGCGTCGTTCTCGCCGCCTTTTTCTTCCTTGACGAGCTTCCCTTTCGCGTCAAAGGCACGCCACCTTCCATTGCCGATGACTACCGAGCCGTTGTCGCCATACACGGCGGCCCCTTCCGCTTCATCGTGCAGATGGTATGCGGTCCAGATCCGCATCTCGTAGGTCAACACACAGCGGGCAGGGGCGTAGTCGTACGTGACCATCAGCGTGTCGGGCCATTCCTGGTCGTCGTCAAAATAGTACTTGCCACCATGCGCGGTCACCGCCGTGGGCCAGCCGAGCGGCGAACCGCCCTGGGCTTGTACCGCCGTGTCCAGGCCCCAGCGGGCCACGTCGAGCCGATGAACTCCGTCGTTGCCAAGGTCTCCCGTGCCGTAGTCAAAATACCAGCGGAAACTGCCGTGAAAGCGGTTCCGATTGAAGGGGCGCTTCGGCGCCGGTCCTAGCCAGAAGTCGTAGTCAATGCCGGCCGGCGGGCTGCTGTCCGCCACTTTGTTGACCGGGCGTTGCTTGGCGCTTTCCCAACCCTTGGCGAAGTGGACTTTACCCAGATTCCCCGCCGCGATGTAGCGCATCGCCGAAGCCTGCATGGTGCCGCTGCGAGCCTGGGTACCCAGCTGGATGATACGGCCGTGCTTCTTGGCCGCGGCGATCATCGTGCGTCCCTCAAGCATGTTGTGCCCGTCCGGCTTTTCGACGTACACGTCTTTGCCGGCCTGGCAGGCGTGAATGGTGGGCAAAGCATGCCAGTGGTCCGGAGTACCAATCACGAAGGCGTCGACCGTCTTGTCGTCGATCGCGCGCCGATAATCCTGAATTCCCTGGGGTCG
>JBFWYF010000062.1:0-15434 GCA_050186685.1 Pirellulaceae bacterium | reverse complement strand
GGGCTCTATCTCCCGCCGGCCATGGAGAGCTTATGTCACCACGATCAGGGCATGATCCTGCTCGCCGGCGTCACGGGCTCCGGGAAGAGTACGACGATCGCGTCGATGCTGAACTACATCAACCTGCGGGAGCGCGTGCACATCCTGACGCTCGAGGACCCGATCGAATTCGTCTTCTCGGAAGAGAAAGCGCTGATCAATCAGCGTGAAATCGGCATGGACGTGAAGGATTTCAAGATCGGCATGAAGCACGCGGTCCGCGAAGACCCCGACGTGATGCTCGTCGGCGAAATGCGTGACGAGGAAACGTTCATGACGGCCATCCATGCCGCCGAAACGGGACACTTGGTGTTCGGAACGATCCACGCGTCGTCCGCCCCGACCACCATCGGCCGTATTCTCGACTTGTTCCCCGAAGAGATGCACGGGGCGCTGCGCAGTGCCATTTCCAACAACATGAAGGGAATCGTCGCGCAAAAGCTGCTCAAGTCGATCAAACCGGGCGTTCCTCGCGTACCTACGGTGGAAATCATGCTGTTCAATCCCACGGTCCGTAAGCTGGTGCTCGAAGGGCAGGATCATAAGCTGCCCGACGCCATACGCATCGGTGCCGAGGAAGGCATGCAGGATTTCACGATGAGTTTGAAGAAGCTGATCGATGACGAGTTGATCGACCGTCCGACGGCGTTCGCCGTGGCGCCGAACCAGGACGCGCTCAAGATGGCGCTCAAAGGTATCGACGTGCGCGCCCCGGGTATTCTCTAGACGGACATCTCGGGTGCGCCCGGGTGGGGGCTCGTTCTGGGGGTCGTGCGACGTGCCGCAGCCGGCCCGTTGACCCCGCATTCAACAGGATAGTCAAATCGTATGGCGAAATCCGCGGAAGAAAAACCTCTGCACGAAGTGCTCCCCCCGGTTACGTTCGCCCCAATGGGCGCGCCCGACAAGCAGACGGACCAGGCGAACTTGCTGGCCGCCAAGCAGTCGCCGGCCTTCCCCATTGCCGGTGGCCTCGTCTCGCATTGCCTCACCCGGCGGGGTGAGCGCATTCTGCTCGACTTCTCGGCGCAGGCCTGTAATGTCAAGTTCGAGATCGACGGCGTCTGGATGAATGTAGATCCGTACGACCGCGCTACCGGCGACGCCATGCTTGCCGTCCTGAAAAAGCTGGCACATCTCAACCCGCAGGACCGGCGGTCCAAGCAGGAAGGCAAGTTCGGGGTGGAGTGGCCGCCGGGCGGGAAATTCAATGCCACGATCGTGTCCCAAGGTGTGCCGACCGGCGAGCGCGTGCTGCTCAAAATCCTGCCGAAAAAGTCCAAGCTCGAGACGATCGAACAGGCAGGCATGCGCGACAAGATGCGCGAGCAGTTCAAAGCGATTCTGGACGGCGACCCCGGCCTGGTGGTCATCTCAGCACCGCCCAGTGGGGGGCTGACGACGACCTGGCGCGCCGCCGTGCAGACAGCCGACCGGTTCGTGCGCGACTTCGTCTCCATCGAGGCCCGGAACGCCGCCGAAGAAGAAATCATCAATATCGGGCCCGCGTTTTTCGAACCCGGTCAGGGGCCTGCCGACGTCCTCGACCGCTTGCTGCTCAAGCAACCGGACGTGTTCGTCGTGCCTGAGTTGATCGACTCGAACTCTCTCAACCGGCTCGTCGATCAGGCGAACAACAATCAGAAGATGATCATTACCCGGGTGCCAGCCAAGGATACGGCCGAAGCGATCATGCGCCTGGTGGCGCTGAAGCCGTCGCTGGGGGATCTGGCCAAGTCGCTGCGCTGCGTATTGAACTCGCGCCTGGTCCGGCGCCTGTGTGAGAGCTGCAAGCAGCCGTACCAACCCGCTCCGCAGCTCCTGCAGAAGTTGGGAATACCCGCCGGACGCGTCGGAACGTTCTACAAAGAATGGACTCCGCCGCCGCCGGAGCAGCAGGTCGACGCCAAGGGACGCCCGATCGAGATCCAGATCTGTCAGAAATGCCAGGGCATCGGCTACTTTGGCCGGATCGGTGTGTTCGAGCTGCTCGTGCCGAACGACCAAGTTCGCCAAGCCATCGAGAAACAGCCGAACCTGGAATTGATCCGCCGGGCCGCCAAAGCAGGAGGCCATCGCGGGTTACAGGAAGAAGCGATTCTGCTCGTCGCACAAGGCCTCACTTCCCTCACCGAGTTGCAGCGCGTCTTCAGCGCCAAATAGTGTCATGAACGCCATTATGGAACCCACGCAGTTTACGGACCTGGAAAGCGAGGAAATCGTTGCCTATCGCCCCGTCAATCGCTGGGCGATTTTGTCGACTCTCTTCGGCCTGTTGGCTCCCACAGCGCTCGTCCACCCCTCGCTTTTGGTTTTCCCCGTGGCAGGGCTGGTCTGCGCCGCGCTGGCAGCGCGCCACCTCCAACGTGCCGATGGAGCACAGACAGGCAGGGGAGCGCTCATTGCTGGCTTGGTCCTCTCCATCCTGTTCGGCTGCTGTGCCACCACGGCCTTCGCATACCGGCAGTATTACTTCAACAGTACGGCCCAGGCCTGCGCCGACCGGTGGTTTGCGCTGGTCCGGGAGGGCAAACTCCGCGAGGCTCATCAGATGACCCTGGACGACGACCAGCGAGTCAATCCGGGACAGTCGTTCGATGCCTTCTATGCCGAACCGACGCAGAACGGCAAACAGGGCAGTGGCGACGACGGACATGGGCACGACGGCCATAACCACCGGGACATCGATGAGATGGATCCGATTGCCATGATGGAAGCGACTCCGTCCGAGAAGCTTCACATGTTTCTGGAGAAGCCCGTCATCATCCGCATGAAGGCGCTCGGGAATTCCGTCGAATACAAGTTTGTGCGAACGGTCAGCCAGACTCCGAATATGAGCACCGGCATGTACGTCGAGCAGCTGTATAGCGCCTCGTTCGAGGAAGACGGAGTGCCGCAGCAGCTGCTCGTCAAGATTGTCCTCGAACGTACGCTAATGAACCGCGTCGGCACTTGGAAAGTTGCTTCGGTGGAAGAAGCCACCGCCAGTTAAAGGGAGCTCCTGTCATGCATGCAGCGTTGGACCGTCGGAAATTTCTCCGAGCTTGCCAAGCCGGAGTGGTCGCAGGAATTGCGGCGGGTGCCAGCGGCACGACGCCCCTTGGACGCTGCACGGCGGCCGAACCGATCCAACGGACGGGAACAGCGAAGTTCAAGCTCAGCCTCGCGGCGTACAGCTACCGCAGCTTGCTGGACAGCAAGTCGTCGGGTTTCACGCTGTTCGACTTCGCCGATGACTGCGCCAAGATGCAGCTCGACGGTACCGAGTTGACCTCGTATTACTTTCCTGCCGACGTTCAACCAGAGTATTTGCGTAAGTTGAAGGCGCACTGTTTCCGATTGGGCCTGGATGTTTCCGGCACGGCCGTCGGCAACGACTTCGGTCACCCCGACGGTCCCCAACGCCAACAGCAGATTGCTTCTCTCAAGAAGTGGATCGACCATGCGGAAGTTCTCGGCGCACCGACGATTCGCATTTTCGCCGGACACGTCAAGAAGGGCGTGACTCCCGACGAGGCGCACCGGCTGATGGTCAGTGCCATGGAGGAGTGTTGTGCCTACGCAGGCGAGCGCGGAATCTACCTCGGTCTCGAAAACCACGGAGGGCCGACCGACACCGCCGCGGGACTGCTCAAGCTGGTACGCGATGTCCAGAGTCCTTGGTTGGGCGTCAACGTGGATACGGGCAACTTTCACAGCAACGACGTGTACGCCGACATCGCGCAGATTGCTCCGTATGCGGTAAACGTACAAGTCAAGGTCGTGGTGCGCCGGGGAGATAAGCAAGAGCCGATGGATTTCGGTCGCCTGGCAAAGATCCTGCGCGAGGTAGGATACCGCGGCTACGTCGTACTGGAATACGAGGAGAAGGACGATCCGCGCGAGGCGTGCCCGCGGTACATGGATAAGATCCGCGCGGCGTTCGCCTGACGGTGCCTCGAGCGTGGCCCCGCGGGGCGTGCCCCCTTCTGGCGCAATGGGCTGCGGCGGGTTGACAGGGGCTATGTGCAGGTCTGACTGAGTGGATTTAGGGAGGAGCCATGACGATCTGCGTTTTCGAGGATGATCAGGCCACGCGCTTGCACCCCATCACCCTGGCGCGTCCGGCGTACGCGATCACGTGCGGCGCGTACCGATTGATTGACTGGCTTCGGTTGCTGGGCCAACCGCTGTGCGGTGTGGTGCGGCATTACCTGCAGGAATTGCAGCGGATCGAATTCGCGGACCTGGCGACGGCTCCCCGGATTGCCCCCCACTGGTTCCTGAACGCCCGGCTCATCCCTTCGGTGGCTAACTTCCGTCAGTTGCAGCAATGGATGCGAGATGAAGCTCCCGGTGTCGTCTATGCAGGGGATGAGGTGGCGGGCGCGTGTTTGCCGGCACATGGTTCCACGCACGCCGATCTATCCTCCCCCGAAGCTCTGGCTGCGTACCTCGCAGGTTTGCCGGTACGCGATCTGCCCCAACGCGATTATTCGTTCAAATTGTTCACCTATCCCCATGATGTGATCCGCGAGAACATGCAGATCCTCGGGGGAAATCTGGAGCATCGGCTCGCAGCGGGGGGCTACCAGGAGATTCGGCCGGGCGTGTTTGCCGCAGGCGGTGCGGTGATCGCCGACTACGTGGTGACCGACACGAAGGCGGGGCCGATTGTGCTCGATGAGCATGCGTCCATTGGCCCGTTTTGCTACTTGCGGGGACCGGCGTACGTCGGACACCACGCGAAACTGATCGAGCATGCGGCCATCAAGGATGCCGTCTCGGCTGGGCATACTACCAAGATCGGCGGTGAGGTGGAGGCCGCGGTAATTGAGCCGTTCACCAACAAGCAGCATCATGGCTTCCTGGGGCACAGTTACCTGGGCAGCTGGATCAATCTGGGCGCGGGAACTTGTAATAGTGACTTGAAAAATACCTACGGCAAAGTCAATCTGGAATATCGCGGTGAGAAGGTAAGCACTGGTATGCAGTTCGTCGGCTGTATCATGGGTGACTACGCCAAAACGGCGATCAACACCGGCATATTTACCGGCAAGATCATCGGCGCGTGCAGCATGCTCTACGGCTTCGTGACGACCAATGTGCCGAGCTTCGTCAATTATGCGCGTCTGTTCGGGCAGGTCACCGAATTGCCTCCCGAGGTCATGGTGGCGGCTCAGCACCGGATGTTCAATCGCCGGAGTTTCGCGCAGCGTCCCTGCGACGTCAAATTGATTCATGACATGTTCGAGTTGACTCGCGCGGAGCGCCAGTTGGCCGGCGAACCCATTTCCCTGTGAGGAATCTCCGTCTCATGTCGTTGTTGCCCGTGTATGGTCCCGGCAAGTTCGGGTTATCGTTCGAGCTGTTTCCGCCGAAAACGGCCGCGGGGGAAGAATCGCTGTTTGGCCATGTGGAACAGCTGATGGCCTTCAGTCCCAGCTACATTACCTGCACTTACGGAGCGGGTGGATCAACCCGGACAAAAACACTGGACATTGTCGAGCAAGTACGGAAGCGATATGGCATTCCGGTTGCTTCGCACTTGACGTGCGTCGGCTCGACAGTGGACCAGCTCAGGCAGTATCTCGCCGAAGCTCGGCAGCGGGGCGTAGGGCATGTGGTAGCGCTTCGCGGTGATCCCCCGCAGGGCGACTCCCAGTTCCGTCCCGTGCCCGGCGGGTTGCGCTATGCTAATGAACTGGTGACCTTGATCCGCGCCGAGTTTCCCGATCTGGGAGTAGCCGTGGCAGGTTATCCAGAGATGCACCGAGAGGCTCCCAGCCCGGACATCGATCTGGAGAATCTGAAGCGCAAAGTCGACAGTGGCGCCGACATCGTGATCACGCAGCTGTTTTACCGGAACCAGGATTTCTTCCGGTTCCGCGACCGTTGCGATGCGTTACGGATTCGCGTTCCGATTGTGCCCGGCATCCTGCCAGTAACGAACCTGGCTCAGATCCAGCGGATCACCTCGCTGTGTGGAGCCAAGCTGCCGGCCGATTTTGTCTGGAAGCTCGGCGAGCAGGACAGCGAGGACTGGCAATTCCAGGTTGGCGTCGAGTTTGCGACTCGGCAGGTGCATGACCTGATTAACGGTGGCGTTCCCGGCGTCCACTTTTACGTGCTGAACAGGTCCCAGGCGACTTCGGCGGTGCTTCGCGGCCTGGGCCGCCCGGAGCTGTTTGCCGGGGCAGCGCCAGCTTAGGATAAGTGATGGAATATGGCTTGCGCTTCCCTGCGGACCATCCTGCCCGCCCAGGATTGGGCTGCGACTCCGCTAGGGCCGTACGACCGTTGGCCGGTTCATCTCCGCTCCACTTTGAACCTGTGCCTGGATGCTCGGTACCCGCTGGCCATCTATTGGGGACCGGACCTGGTCCTGCTTTACAACGACGAGTGGCGGCCCATTCTGGGCAATAAGCACCCTTGGGCGATTGGCCGGCCGGCGCGCGAAGTGTGGGCCGAGATCTGGGACATCATCGGCCCCGTGTTTCAGCACGTCTTCGTCACCGGCGAAGGGACGCGCAGCAGCGACCAGCTGCTGCCGATGCTTCGTCACGGCTATGTCGAAGAGTGCTACTTCGACTGGACGTTCAGTCCCATCCGGGGGGACGACGGGCGCGTCGATGGTATTTTTAACGCGGTCACCGAGACGACGTATCGTGTGCTGGCCGAACGCCGCGCTCGGGTCCTGCGGGACGTCTCCGAACGCACCTCGGCTGCACGGACGGCGGAGCAGGTGTGCGTGCTGGCCGCCGAATCCTTGAATGCAGCCCGCCACGACGTACCGTTCGCGCTGCTGTATCTGGTTACGGCCGACGGGCATCAGGCGAGGCTGGCGTCATGCAGTGGAGTGGAGCCCGGCAGTCGGCTGGTGCCGGAGCAGCTGTTCCTGCACCCGGACCTTGACGCGCCACCGACGTGGCCGGCGGCAGAGGCGATCCAGTGCTCCACGCAAATCGTCGTCTCCGAGTTAGGGATGCGGTTCGGGCCGCAAGTCGTCGAACCCTGGCCTGAGCCGGTCTCGCACGCCGTCGTGTCCCCGGTTGCCGCGACGGGGAAAGGGGGGGGCGCGGCGTTGCTCATAACTGGCGTCAACCCGCGGCGGGCGCTGGACGACAACTACCGAGACTTCCTCGAACGTCTCGCCGGTCATATCGCCACGGCGTTGGCCAATGCTCGCGCCTACGACGAGGAGCGGCAGCGAGTACAGACGCTCGCCGAACTGGATCGCGTCAGTACCACGTTCTTCAGTAACGTGAGTCACGAGGTGGCCCCGGCCTACGATTTGTCGGGCGAAGTTGAACTGACTTCCACGTCTCGGGCTCGCGTGCTGGTCGCCGACGACAATGTCGACATGCGGGAGTATGTGATCCGGTTGCTGCGCGGGCGTTACGAGGTCGAAGCCGCGCCGGACGGCGCGGCGGCGCTGTCGGCGGCTCGCCACCGCCGACCCCATCTCGTTCTCAGCGATGTCATGATGCGTGTCATGGATGGCTTTTCGCTGCTGCGTGCCTTCCGCGACGATGAGGGACTGCGCGATATTCCTTTTGTCATGTTGTCGGCGAGGGCGGGAGAGGAATCCCGCGTGGAAGGATTAGAGGCCGGTGCCGATGACTATCTCGTGAAGCCATTTTCCGCCCGTGAACTGCTGGCGCGGGTCGAGGGGACTCTGCAACTGGCCCGGCTCCGGAACGACACGGCGCAGCAGATTGCGAACCTGAATCGCGAACTCGAAGAGCGGCTCGCCGAACTCCAGACGCTGCTGGAGGTGATTCCCGTTGGAATTGGAGTGGCCCTCGATCCGGAGTGTCGCCACATTCGCGCTAACCCGGCACTGGCCCGCACCCTCGGTATCGGCCCGGAGCGGAACGCGTCTCTGACGGCCTCGGACGACGAGCGGCCACGGTCCTTTCGCGTGTTCGACGACCACGGACAGGAAGTACCCCCCGCGCAGCTGCCGATGCAGGTCAGTGCGCGGGAGGGACGCGTCGTGCATGAAATCGAACTCAATGTTCTCCATGACGATGGCCGGAGGATTCGGCTTCTGGAGTATGCTTCGCCGCTGTTCGACAAGTCGGGGGCTCCGCGGGGATGTGTCGGTGCGTTCATCGACATCACGGAACGCGAACGAATCGAGGCGCGTAACAAGTTCCTGGTACGTCTGGATGACGCCATCCGACCGTTGACGGAGGCCAGCGAAATCACGCACACGGCCGCGCGCTTGCTCGCCGAGCAACTGGATGTCGATCGTTGTGCCTACGCCGACGTCGACGATCTTGACGATGATGCATTCAACCTGACCGGTGACTACAACCGCGGTGTGCCCAGCATTGTGGGACGTTATCGTTTCAGCTCGTTTGGGCAGGAAGTGTTACAGAGGATGCGGGACAACCAACCGTACGTCGTCGACGACGTCCTCGCCCATGAACCGACCATAACCGATCGCGCTGCCTACGAGCAGACGCAGATTCGGGCAGTCATCTGCGTGCCCCTGCACAAAGGCGGACGCTTCGCCGCCGCCATGGCCGTGCATCAGCGGACGGCGCGCCATTGGACGGCGGGGGATGTCGAACTGGTGGAACTTGTCGCCAGCCGCTGCTGGGAATCGATCGAGCGGGCTCGCGTGGCACGTAACCTGCTCGAAAGCGAGGAGCGGCTGCGCATGGCGGTCGCGGCGGCTCGCATCGGCTACTGGACGTGGGAGCTGGAAACGGAACTCGTGCAGCTGGATTCCACGTGTGCTGAGTTGCTGGGCATGGCGACTTCCCAGGCGCCACCGGAACTGGTCCTGTCCGCCATCCATCCCGATGACCGCAGTTCGGTGGATCAGGCGGTACGCGACGCGATCGAAGGGCGAGGGCCGTACAAGGTCGAGTTCCGTGTGATCCTGCCCGATGGCGAGACACGCTGGCTCAGCAGCCGGGGCAATGGAGTGCGAGTCGCCGGGCGCGTCTGGCGGTTACGCGGCGTCAATATGGATATCACGGAACAAATACAGCTCGCCGAACAGCGGGAACAGTTGCTCGAAAGTGAGCGGGCCGCTCGTGCCTCGGCCGAACGCGCCGGACGAATGAAAGACGAGTTCCTGGCCACGCTGTCCCACGAGCTGCGAACACCCCTGAATGCTGTATTGGGATACGCGACGCTCATGAAGTTCGCCGCGATGAATTCGGTGGAAGTTGCCGAAGCGGTCGACGCGATCGAACGCAATGCGCGCCTGCAAGCACAGCTGATCGAAGACCTGCTGGACATGAATCGCATTATGTCCGGCAAGATTCGGCTCGACGTCCAGACGCTGAGCCTGGACGAGGTGATCAAGGCCGCCTTGGATACCGTACTGCCGTCGGCGGAAACCAAAGGGGTCCGCATCCAGAAAGTCGTGGATCCGCTGGCGGGACCGGTGCGCGGCGATCCGGCTCGCCTGCAGCAGGTCGTCTGGAATCTGCTCTCGAACGCCATCAAGTTCACTCCCCGTGACGGCTCCGTCCAGATTGCCTTGGAACGGGTGGATTCCCGCGTCGAGATCACCGTCAGCGATACGGGGCAGGGGATCACGGCCGACTTCCTGCCTTTTGTGTTCGACCGATTCCGCCAGGCGGACCCCTCGACGACGCGCCGACACGGAGGACTTGGCCTCGGCCTGTCCATCGTCAAGCATCTGGTGGACTTGCACGGCGGCAGCGTGCGGGTCAGTAGTCCGGGCGAGGGTCAAGGCGCAACGTTTGTGGTCTCGCTGCCGCTCGCCATCATTCACCATCTGGAAGGCGGGAACGGCAGTCGCGCCGCCCTCGCCGCGCTGTCCGCTTCGCCGGGCCATGGCATGAATCTCAGCGGCGTCCGCGTCCTGGTTGTCGACGACGAACCCGATGCCACCGTCCTGGTGAAACGGATTCTCGAAGAATGCCAGGCCACGGTGACCACGGCCCACTCGGCCCAGGAGGCACTCGAGGCGGTGCGGCAGCATCCGTTCGAAGTGCTGGTCAGTGATATCGGTATGCCGGGACAGGATGGATTTCAGCTGCTGCGGGCCATCCGATCCTTGGAGGGACCTCGCTCGACGATTCCCGCCGTCGCGCTGACGGCATTTGCCCGCTCAGAAGACCGGCGGCGCGCGGCGCTGGCGGGATTTCAGACCCACCTGTCCAAGCCCGTCGAAATTGCGGAACTCATTGCCGTGGTGGGGAATCTGGCGGGCCGTACGAAACCACCGGCCGATTCCTGATCCTGCGAAAAGCCGGGGCGTCACGTCCTCGTCCAACTGCCTGATCGCAGCGCCGCCCGGGAGTATCATCAAGGCCCCACATCGAAACGGACGCCCTGAGCCAGCGGCAATGTCGCACCGAAGTTCACGGTGCAGGTCTGACGTCGCATGTACGTCTTCCAAGCATCGCTGCCGGCCTCCCGACCACCGCCCGTGTCCTTCTCCCCACCAAATGCGCCACCGATTTCTGCTCCGTAAGTGCCCACATTGATGTTGGCGATGCCGCAGTCGCTGCCGGACGGCGACAGGAACCTTTCGCACTCCCGGAGCGAGTCCGAGAACAGGGCCGATGAGAGTCCTTGCGGCACGCGGTTGTTCCCGGCGATGGCTTCGTCGAGCTCTTGGTACGCCATGACATACAAGATCGGCGCGAAAGTTTCCTGCTGGACAATGGGCATCTCGGGTGTCGCCCGGACGAGCGCGGGTTCTACGAAATATCCGGGACGGGCGAGACGCCGGCCTCCATAAAGGATGTGGCCCCCCTGATCGACGGCCGACTGGAGCGCGGCCTCCATGCGATCCACCGCCTCCTCGCTGATCAACGGTCCCATCAAAACGCCGTCCTCCCACGGATTACCGATCGGAATGCTGCGATAGATATCCACCAGCCGCCGCGTGAAGTCGTCGATCCGCGACGCGTGGACGAACAGGCGACGGAGGGATGTGCACCGCTGACCGGCCGTTCCCGCCGCGGCGAATGCGACGGCTCGCAGTGCGAGCTCCACGTTGGCCTGCGGCGTCACGATGATCGCATTGTTTCCGCCGAGTTCCAGCAGCGACCGCCCTAACCGCGCGGCGACTCGTGGGGCGATGTGGCGTCCCATCGCACAACTGCCCGTAGCCGAGATCAGCGGCAGGCGGGGATCATCCGCCATCCACTCGCTCGCCTGGGGCCCTGTATGAATGCACAAAGTCAGCAATCCCTCCCACGGGCTGCCGGCCAGCACCTGCTGCACCAGGTGCTGGACAGCAATCGCTGTCAGGGGCGTACGCGGAGACGGTTTCCATACCACCGGATCTCCACAAACCAGGGCCAACGCTGCGTTCCAGGACCACACCGCCACTGGAAAATTGAAGGCGGTGATAACGCCAACCGGTCCCAGCGGATGCCATTGTTCGAACAGCCGGTGATTCGGTCGCTCGGTTGCCATCGTCAATCCGTACAGTTGGCGGGAGAGCCCCACGGCGAAATCGCACATGTCGATCATCTCCTGGACTTCGCCTTCACCCTCCGAGCGGATCTTGCCTGATTCCAGGGTGACGAGCAGTCCCAGATCGCGCTGCTGCTCGCGGAGCGCCTGACCGATACGACGCACGATCTCGCCCCGCTGAGGTGCGGGCTCCATTCGCCAACGTTCGAACACGCTGGCCGACTTCTCTACGCACCGATCGTAGTCGCCGCGCGTGGCCGTCAGGACTTCGGCCAGGGCGTC
This sequence comes from Pirellulaceae bacterium, assembly GCA_050186685.1. Taxonomy (GTDB): domain Bacteria; phylum Planctomycetota; class Planctomycetia; order Pirellulales; family Pirellulaceae; genus CAZFLF01. The sequence continues at coordinate 3,713 of JBFWYF010000062.1, read as the reverse complement.
GCCGGTCGCCGGGTTGCGAGACGTGATCGGATCTCCGGCGAGACCACGGTGCCAGGCGCCGTCCGACACGCCCGGTTGGCGCGCAGCAATGCCCAGCCGCGACAGGACATCGGTAAATCGGGGAAATGTGTGGGCCGGCGACACCATGCCGAATACTCCTTAATCACCGAGGCTCCTGGGAACACGAACGGTGCAGGTCACGACGCGGGTGTTCCGAGCCGGCCGTTTTCCCGTTCCGCCCGAGCGGCCGCTCGACCCAGATCGATCAAGCCTTCATCGACGATCGCCACGGCCACATCAACGTCGGCTTCCTCGACGACCAGGGGCGGACAGAACCGGACCGTGCTGGGCCCACAGCCCAGCAGCAGCAGGCCTTTGTGGAAGCATCGCTGTATCAAGGAATCACGCTCAGCCGTGGCTGGCTCGCGGGTCTGGCGATCCCGGACGAGCTCCATTCCGACCATCAGGCCTACGCCCCGGACGTCACCGATCAGCGAATGCCGTTCGGCCAAGCTCCGCAGCCTCGCCAGGAGATGTGTTCCCACACGAGCCGCCTGTTCCATCAACGACTCCTCGAGGAGCGCAATCGTCGCCAGGGCGGCGCGGCACGAAACGGGATTGCCCCCAAATGTGCTGGCGTGCGATCCGGGGGGCCAATCCATAATCTCGGCGCGAGCGATAATCGCGCCCAGAGGCATGCCGGAGGCGATACCTTTAGCCAGGCAGATGATATCGGGTTCCACTCCCCAATGCTCGATGGCAAACATCTTGCCCGTGCGTCCCATGCCCGACTGCACTTCATCCAGGATGTACAGGATGCCATGCTTTTCCGCTAGAGCCTTCAAGCGGCGATGAAAGTCCGGAGGAGGTACGATGTAACCTCCTTCGCCCTGAATTGGCTCGACGATGAAGCCCGCGACCTCCTGGGGCGCCACCGTCCGTCGAAACAGGCTCTCGATCTGGTCCAGCGCCTCGTAGCAGCAGACGCCAGGTGCCGGGGGGCGCCGAGTGCAGCGGTAGCAGTGCGGGAAATCGACGTGGCTGACCTGCGGAATCAAGGGCGCGAAACCTGCGCGCTGCGTGATCTTGCTGCCGGTCAACGACAGCGCCCCCATGGTGCGCCCATGAAAGGCCCCGAAAAAGGCGATCATGTGCTGCCGCCGAGTGTGGTACCGGGCCAGCTTGAATGCCGCCTCGACCGATTCCGCGCCGGAATTCGTGAAGAAGACGCGCTTCGCATGAGCGCCCGGCGCGATCTCCGCAAGTTTGCGAGCGAGCTCGGCCTGCGGCGCATAGTAAAAGTCCGTACCCGACATGTGCAGCAGCTGTTCGGATTGCTGCTGAATCGCGGCCACCACGCGTGGATGGCAATGTCCCGTCGAACAAACGGCGATGCCCGCGGTGAAGTCGAGAAAGCGGTTTCCGTCGACGTCTTCAATGACCGCGCCGCTGCCCCGAGCCACGGCGAGCGGGTAAGCACGGGTATACGACGGAGACGTGAATTGCTCGTCCGCCGCGATCAGTTCGCGGGCGCGCGGGCCGGGCAAGTCCGTCAGGATGAGAGGAACGCGATCCCGCGCGTGCCGTGGAACCATGGGCACTCTCCTCTGTGAAGCAAATGACCGCTCGCCAAATCAACCGTCACTCCCTCATCATGGTAGAGTAGAATCCCCCTCGGACAAGCAATCCTCGCCGTCGAAAGGAGTTCCGCATGTCGACTGGAGTGCCCGGCCCCCACCGTTCCATTCCGACCCGTGACGACCGGGAAGTGTTTCTGGCGGAGTTATTCGACAGAATGTGGGACGTATATCGGTCGCGAGTCTCCCACGTCCAGACCTACGAACAGCTCGTCCGGTCGCACGGAGCAACGTTCGTGAACGACCACATCGCCTTCCGGACGTTTGCCTGGCAGCGGCCCATGACGGGCATCGCCACGCTCGGACGTATCTTCGAGGCTCTGGGATACCGGCCAGCAGGCGTCTATTACTTTGATGACAAACACTTGAGCGCCGTTCATTTCCAGCATCCACATCCCCAGTTTCCGAAACTGTTCATTTCCGAGTTGCAGACTTGGCTGGTGCCGGAGACGGCCACATTGCTGGCGCCCTACCTGTCGCGTCACCGGTCCCCGTTACCCGTCGAAACATTGATCGATCTGAACGGCATCGCATCACTTCCTTCACCGCGCCGGCGGGAACTGGCCGACGAGATACTTCGTCAGTTCCTGGAACGGCCTTGGCCGCGGCCCGAAAAGGCCGACGTCCAGCAGATCAACCGTCACAGCCAGTACGCAGCCTGGGTACTGGTTCACGGCTACAACGTGAATCACTTCACCTCCCTGGTTAATTCCCATGGCGTGCCGGCTCTCCAGGACCTCGAAGCGACGCTTGCCGCGTTACGCATTGCCGGGGTGCCGGTGAAGGCCGAAATCGAGGGTGCGCCTGGATCCAAGCTCCGCCAGTCTGCCACGGAAGCCGTGATGATGGATGTCGAGGTAACCGAGATGGGACAGCCGACACGCATGCCCTGGTCGTACGCCTACTTTGAGCTGGCGGAACGCAATCCAGTGCCCGATCCGGCCACCGGCGACCTCGTTCGCTTCGAAGGTTTTCTCGGCCCCCAGGCGACGAACCTGTTTGAAATGACACGCGTGAAGAGCCGATGACTGGTCGCCCGCCGAGAGAGTGGCCCGCTCAGCCCGGCGGGCGTCGGTGAGTTGCGAGCGTTGTAGCGAGCGGCCTCCCAAAATGCGGCGTGCGCCAGAGTCCGCTCAGGCCGAGCGGGCCTCGCTTCGACGGGCCACCATCGTACTCAGAATCGTACATCCCACTCCTGATCACCCCGCACGGATATGGTGGTCCACTGATAGGGACGCCGATCGAGCAGGTCGACCGGCGAAACGAAATAGCGTCCGAGCTGGGCGATATCCTTCCTGTCCGGCGGATCCAATTCCCCGGGCGGAACGTGGGTCCCGATTACCAGTATGTGAATTTCCCCTTGCCGCGAGAGGCGGAGCCGGTAGCGGCCCTGTTCGTCGCAGCGTCCGGCATCTCCGCCCAGGCTGTGAATCGTGCGCAGGCTGGGGTGGTCAGGGCCCGGGACGGGGTCCCCGGGACGCAGGCCCTCGCGAGCGAGCTTACTATCGAGCGGTGGCCGGCTGTCGGCCGGTAAGGCAATGACGACGCTGCCGACGGCCGGCACGGGCGTTTCGGATGCCTGATAGGTAACCCGTCCGCTCAAGGTTGACGCAACGGGCACGGCCACCGGCGGGGCGGAGCCGTTATCGGTGCCCCGAGCGACGAATCCAATTACGAAACACAGAATCCCAACCGCCGCCAGCAGGATGCCCTGGGTGTAGATCACGTGCCGTGGGATCGTTAGTCGACGCGAATCGCCGTGCGAGGCGGAGGTCTTTCCCTCGGCTGCGGACTCGTACACCCACTCGACCTCGTCGTCGTGCACGATAATGTGAGGCAATTCGATGGGTGGCGTTCCCGTGGATCCGGTGGGTGAGGGCCCAGCACGGGTGCTGGGGGGTGGCGGTGTCGCGAAGGGCGCTTGGGGTGGGTCCGAGGATTCGTATGTCGGCGCCGGTGGCGGCACGGGCGAAATGGGTGGGGAGGTCACGGTCACTTCCGTTCCACAGCGCGGGCAGGGGACGTGACGTCCTGCCTTGTCATCGCTGGCTCGCAGCTTCTGGCCACACCGGGCAC
>JBFWYF010000061.1:0-15668 GCA_050186685.1 Pirellulaceae bacterium | reverse complement strand
CTGGCTTATCGCTACCGCGACTATGTCATTCGCTCGTTGAACTCCGACAAGCCGTTCGATCGATTCTTGCGCGAACAACTGGCTGGCGATGAACTCTCGGGGTTTGCTGCGGGCGTGCGTGTGACACCTGAAATCGTCGAGCAATTGGAGGCGACCCATTTCCTGCGCAATGCCCAGGACGGGACGGGGGAAAGCGACGGAAACCCGCAGGAGGTCAGGCAGGACCGGCGGGTGGTCCTGGAGGGGACCCTCGAGATCATGGGCTCGGTGCTCTTCGGTCTGACACTGCAATGCGCCAAGTGTCATGACCACAAGTTCGAGCCGGTGACGCAACAGGACTACTTGAGTTTGATGGCCGTTTTGACCCCGGCATATAACCTGGACAACTGGCTCGTCCCCACCGATCGATTTGTGTACGCTGCGCTGCCGGAAGAGCTGGCCGCCTTTACGGCCGCGCGCAAGCAGGGAAAGCTGTCCGAGCTGGAACGGCCAGGGAAGATTGCTGCGGTGCTGGATGTGGTACCGGTGGTTGCCGAGTTGTCCCTGCCCATCCCCGGCATGCCGGAAGGGACAGGTCCGAAGGTTGGTCCGGCAGGCCTCCACGTGCTGGCCGAGCTGGCCAATCCCTTCTCGGTCCGGCAGCCCACGGCCGGCGCCGTTTCATCCGGTTCCCGCCTGGCGCTGGCCCAGTGGTTGACTCGCCCACAATCCCGACCGGCGGCGCTGGTGGCCCGGTTGCAGGTTAATCGAATCTGGCAGCAATACTTCGGACAGGGTCTGTCGACCACACCGGCGAATTTCGGATTCAGCGGCAACGCCCCTTCCCACCCGGAACTCCTCGAATGGCTCGCCAGCCAACTGGTGCGGTCCGGTTGGAGTACCAAATCGGTGCACCGGCTTATCCTGACGTCGGCAGCTTACCGGCAGTCGAGCCGATTCGATGCCGTGGCGCAGGCCCTTGACCCGGAAAACCGGCTCCTCTGGCGCATGCCGCAACGGCGACTTGGTGCCGAGGCGGTTCGCGATGCGTTGCTGGCCGTCAGCGGCAATCTCGATACGCGGATGGGAGGCCCGGCGATTCCCGTTGTGCAGACGGGTGAGGGGGAGTTCGTGGTTCACGATACGGCACCCGGGGGCCGTCGTCGTTCGGTCTACCTCCAACAGCGGCGCAGCCAGGTGCCGACATTGCTGAGCGTGTTCGATGCGCCGTCGCTGGTAACGAACTGTGTCGAGCGGCCACCGTCGACCGTGCCACTCCAATCGTTGGCCCTGTTGAACTCGGAGTTTGTGCTCAGTCGTGGGGTTGGTTTCGCCAGACGGTTGGCCCAGGAGGCAGGACCAGCCAGCGACGCCCGAGTCGTGCTCGCTTTCCGGTTGGCCTATGGGCGGTGTCCAGATCTCGACGAACTCAAGGCCTCGCTGGAATTCGTGAAAAACCAGACGCTTCACTACATCGGCCAGAGCCCGAATCCCCAACAACGGGCCTGGGCCGATTTTTGTCATACGCTGCTCGCCAGCAACGAGTTCCTTTACCGCGATTAGCCGCCGGGGGGACCAGGGCGCCCGGAACCTAAACCATGATCCAAGACGACGTTTTCCCGTCTCGTCGAACCTTCCTCGCGCGATCGGCGGGCGGCGTAGGGCTGCTGGCACTATCACATTTGCTCGGAGCGAGGGCGAGTGCAGCGGTGGTGCGGCGGCCCGCGGAACCGCCCCTGGGCACCGCACCAAAAGCCAGGTCCATCATTTGCCTGTTCCAGCACGGCGGCCCGAGCCACCTCGATTTGACGGACCCGAAACCGGCACTCGCCATGTGGCATGGGCAGCCGTATCCCGCTGGCGATCTCGAGATCCACGCGGATAAGGAACGGGGCAATGTGCTGGCCTCGCCATTTCGCTTTTATCGCCACGGCCGCGCCGGAATAGAATTGTCCGAGTTGCTGCCGCATACGGGACGCGTCGCAGACGAACTGACCCTGGTACGGTCCATGACGACAGAGTCAATCGATCACGAAGGAGCCTTGCGGTGCATTCATACCGGCCGAACGCGTGCCGGGTTTCCGACATGGGGGTCGTGGATCGTATACGCGCTGGGAACCGAGTGCGAGAACCTGCCAGCCTATGTCGTCCTGTCCGATCCGCACGGATTGCCAATCGATGGCACGCGGAACTGGAGTTCCGGATGGTTGCCTGCGGTGCACCAAGGGACGTCATTTCGCACGGGCGACAAGACGGCCGTGGCCAACCTCGCGGTCCCGGCGACGGTGCCCCCCGTCGCCCGCGTGGACCAGTTGCGGTTTCTGGAGCGGCTCAATCGGCGCCATGAACTCCTGCACCCCGGGAATCACGAACTCGCGGCCCGGATCCAGAATTTCGAGCTGGCGGCCCGCATGCAGACTTCGGTCCCCGACGTGCTGGATGCCGACCAGGAACCGGAGTCCATCCGGCGGCTGTACGGGCTCGATAACCCCGCCTGTCGGGACTACGGCACACGGTGTCTGCTGGCCCGGCGTCTCGTCGAAAAGGGAGTCCGTTTTGTCCAGGTCTTTCTTCCGGGACAACCCTGGGACACACACAGCAACCATGCCGCCGGGCTGGCACAAGTTTGCCAGACAACGGATCAACCGTCCGCTGCGCTGGTCGCAGATCTGAAGCAGCGGGGTTTGCTCGAGTCGACGATTGTGCTGTGGGCAGGCGAGTTTGGACGACTGCCCATCGCCCAAGGAGAAGACGGCCGCGATCATAACCGCCATGGCTTTTCACTCTGGTTGGCGGGCGGCGGATTCCGGGCTGGCTACGTGCATGGCGCCACCGACGAATTCGGATACCGCGCCGTCCGCGACCCCGTCTGCGTTCATGACCTGCACGCCACCCTACTGCAGGCTATGGGGCTGGATCACCGCCATATCGCGTATCCTCACGAGGGACGCCCAACCACGTTGACGGATGCCGACATCACTCGAGCGCGCGTTGTCCGTGAGCTGCTGGCCTGAGAGGCAAGGCCGGGCCAGGTCAAACAGTTCCGGCCCCGTGATGTCCAGCCTGACCCAGCCCCGCGCGTTATTTCAATGCCATGAGATAGGCGATCACATCCGCCATGGTCTGCTGGTCGATGCTTTTCTCCAGCCCCTCCGGCATGAGCGATATCCCGTTGGCCCTTAACTCCTCGATCTCGCTGCGCAACACCGTGTCGCGTTTTCCCTCTTCGCGCAGCAGTGTGACGCTGGTCGCGGTTTCGGCGGCGAGCAATCCGGTCAGCACGCGCCCGTCCAAGGTGACAACCGTGTAGGTCCCGTATTGCGGATTGACTTCGCGATTGGGATCGAGAACGCTCGCGAGAATCGCCTCGGCGCCTCGATGGGTGAACGTCGCGAGTTGGGGGCCGAGCTCATGGCCGATGCCCTCGGCCTGATGACAGGCGGCACAGATCCGGCGAAACACATCGCGGCCGCGGGACACATCTCCGGATAGTTCGAGGACGGGACGATACGCGGCGACCACATCAGCCCGTCGCCCGGCCCGCGAGGGTGACAGCAATCGCACGGCGCGCTCTCGTAGCGATGCGTCCTGGTTCAAGCAAAGCGACTGAATCTGCCGGGCGTTCAGATCGTCCACTTGAATCGTGTGCTGCTCGATCGCGTCGAGCAAAAGCGGCACTCGATCCGGGCGGCCTACCAGCAGTTCCATGGCGCCCGCGCGCAGGGTCGGCGTCAGGGCCGGCCAGACGTCAATCACCTGGCGGGCCACGTCCAGATCGCTGGACCTGCCCAGCACGGACAGGGCTGCCTCGCCCACTTCCGGTGGCTGACGATTGTCCAGCAGCGCGAGTAGTGCTGCTTGCGCGTCGGGCGCCGTAGACAACGACAGGAGTTCCGCCGCATCGACGCGCTGCGCTACGGGTACGGTCGGATCACGGGCGATGCGTGCCGCATCCGATACGATCTGTCGAAACCTTCGCTCTCCGTCGGTCGGACCAGGGGCGTCGAGAAGTGCGCTCAGCACGTGCCGGCGACCACCGAGGCCTTGCCCCACGCCGCGCACCAGGGCCACGGCAAGCTCTTGTTCATCCCCGTCCAGCGAACCGAGCGCATCCACCACCGCGTCGAGAGCGTCGGGACGGTTCTGACGGGCAACGAGCCGGGCAAGCTCCACCAGCATGTCACGGGCGTCCCCCCGGCGACGAAAAGTACCATCCGCCGCGAGGGTGGCGAAGACCTGCCCAGCTCCTTCACTCAACGAGCTGAGCACGGCCGCTCGCAACCAGCGATCCCCCGCATCACGTCGAGCAACGTCGGCGAGCGCGGCGAACCGCCGGGGATCATTCGCTTCGCCCAAGGCGAACGCCACCTGGCAACGAACGCCGAGGTCGGGGTCTCTGGCCATGGTCAGCAGCCGACTACACACGGCCGCATTCTCGACGTACGACTCGCACAGCCGCACGGCGTGTTCCCGTACCCGCGCATGCTGGTCGTCGAAGCCGCGCAACACATCGGCAGTCTCCAGCGCATTCTGGCCGGAAAGTGCGTAGAGCGCGTGCATACGCCCCAGCGGCCCGGTGGATTCCCGGAGCAGACTCCGAAGTGGTTCGATCGCCGCACGGTCTTGTCGTTCGTAGAGCAGCCGCGAGGCTGTCTCGCGGTGCCAGGCATTGGCATGGGCGAGCAGTTTGACAAGCTCCTGCGTCGCGGCGCCGCTTAACCGGGTCGGTCGGTCCGGTGATCCGGCAGCTCGCCCGGCAGTCGGCCGCTCGACACCGATCCGGTAGATTCGACCCCGATCGCGTCCGCTGGTCAGATGAAGACGCGATTTAATCACGTCGCCGAAGCTGTCGGGATGTTCGATGATCTCGCGATACATGTCGGCGACATACAGATATCCGTCCGGTCCGTTGGCGAACTGGACGGGGCGGAACCACGTGTCCCGCGACGCCACAAACTCACTTTTTTCATCTGTGCGGCGGGCGACGAACTCCAGGCCCGCCGGTTCCAGTTGCATCCGATGGATCAGATTGCTTCCCACATCGCCCACGACCGCCATGCCGCGATACTCCGTGGGCCAATTGTCGCCTCGATAAATCGTCACGCCGCTCGCTGCCGTAAAATACCCCGCAGGCCGGCCCTCGCCCTCCAGGCGGAACTGCATCAGCGTTCCTTCGACACGCATCCGGGTACGCAGCAAACGCCAGGGTTCTACGGGGCTGATGCGGAACACGTCGGGCTGCGAACCGTCAGCCGCAATAAGTATTCGTGATGCGGGTGCGGCGAGACTCGGATTGCGGCCGATGTACCGGTCGTCGTACATCACCTGCATGATATGATTGCTATTCGTACAGACGAACTTGCGGCCCCAGTCGTCGAACGACATGCCGTGTTGACCGCCGACGCTCGTCGCGGCGAATGTCAACGTGCGCGGGTCCCAGCTGAAGTCGCGAGTCCGCAAGGTCAGCGGCGTGCCTGCTTCCGTCTCCGCCCGCTGCACCTGTGCTCCACCCGTGCTGGTCGTGCAGTGGATGCGGTTATCCAGGCCCCATACGAGCGTATTGAGCATCGCCTGGACGTTATGGTGGCTGAAGCCCGTCAGGACACGCCGCCGAACGTCGGCTTTTCCGTCGCCGTTCGTGTCCTTCAGGTACCAGATGTCGGGAGCATCCGCGACGAAGATGCCGCCGTCCCAGCAAGCCACGGCCGTCGGCCAGTACAGCTGGTCCGCGAACACCGTACTGGTGTCGTAGATGCCGTCGCCGCCAATATCTTCCAACAATCGCACGGCGCCGAGTTGTTCCGCGCGTTGCTCCGAATAACCGCACATCTCGACCACATACAGCCGGGCATCCGCGTCGAAGGCCATCGCCACCGGATCGTGCACGAGCGGTTCCGCCGCTACCAGTTCGATCTGGAATGGCGGCTTGGTCTCGAATGTCGCGAGTGCCCGCGCTGGTTCCACGGGACCGAATCGCGGCAGCTCACTCCCGGCGTGCGGCGAGGCTGTGCTTTGCTGCTTAGGCGAATCTCCGCCCGACGCAGCCGCCGCCATGCCGGTGACAGCCAACAGGGCCCACAAAAAGCGTCTCATCGCTGGCCACCCTTTCCGCTTTCCCCGGGCGGATCCGCGGACGCATCGATCTGCTTTCGCACGCCGGCCACTTGCCGCCGAACCTCAGCCACGATGCGTTCCTCGACGTCTGGCGCCCAGCGTGCCGGCAGTCCGTAGTAGACCATGGCTTCGCCCCCTTCGTAGCCGCCTTCTTCGAGCACTCGCCGCGAGGGGACATAGGCCATCACGTCATTCGTATAGCCCGCGACCCACACGGTCGACGTCGACGAGCCCGCGGCATGTGCTGCGCATTCGTCCTGCAAGCGGATCGTATAATCCACGACCGTCTCGCCCCCCAGTGCGATCCAGACCAGCTCGGAGCCGAGTCCCCAAACTTGCACCGGATAGTTCGCATAGGACCGTGCCGGTTCCCCTCCGGCAGCGAGAGTATCGAGGAGTTGCCGGGCGAGCCGCGCCTTGAAGCGGTTCTGGCCCCGGGCCAGCGATTCGAGTTCCGACGCTCCTGGGATATCGGCGAGGGGCAAATCGATCTCGCCATAGGCCGTGGCGAGGGGACCTCGAATCGGCACGAGCGGCGCGGCCAATGCCCGCTCGACCGACCCGGCCAGCTCCCGGCCGACGGCTTCCGTCGCTTGCAGGTCGCCGCCACCCCGCGGCCACGGCGTCTGATCGCCGCCGCAGCCCTGCCAGAACATGGCCACGGCACCCGGGTGAGCTTGCTCGACCGACAGCTGCGAGAAACCAACATAGTCGCCGCAGAAGCGATGGAAGTCCGTAAGCTTCGTCGGATGGCAGGCGTAGCCGAACACGATCGCCACGATCCGGCCTTCGATATCGGTTACCCGCAGCACCGGGACGCGATGGTCGACCGGCCCGCGCAGTATGCCTAGTTCGCGGCGAGCCAGCACGGAATCGTGCGGATTGCTGCGCCGATTAACGGCGATCGTGGCCTGCCCCTCGCCGCGGGCGAGTTCCGCTGGCGCCAGTCGCTCGAGCGCCTGACCCACCCCCCGCACAATCCGCTCGCTTAGCCACGCCGTGTACTGTTCAACCCGCGCCTGCTCGGCCGCATCGAGAAAGTACATCGCGTGCAGATTGCTCCCCACGACGGGCCCGCAGTGATTGTGGGAGCAATTCAGCGCAATCTGGTCGCGTTCCAGGTGATGCCGCCGGGCAATCGTCGAGCAGATGGCGACGGACGTCGCGCGATCGATGCCCACCAGGTCCAGGGTCACCAGCACGGCACGCCGTCCGCCTGAATCCTCCACGGCCAAAGCCTTGGCCCAGAGATCGTGTGCCACGCCTTGCGAAGGCGCCGTTCGGTTGCCATATCCGGCCATCCACATGGGAAATGGCGGAGTGATCTTCTCCACGGCGACACCCGCGCGCCAGGTCGTGTTGGCAGCGAAGACGTTGCCAGCGATTAACGCCAACCAGAGACTTGCCAACCGCACCGGGCACCTCGGAATTTTCAGTTTGGCTTCGCGATATGGGCAACGGCATTGTAGCGGAACTCGCGAGCGTTCTGGCAGCGTAACGTAGCGTCGGAAGTGTTGCCACTTCCGCTACAGGTGGCGTCGGAAGTGTTGCCACTTCCGCCACAGATTAGCGGCGGGGTTTCTTGAGGGGCAAACCGGTCACATTCAATTCCAGGCGTAATGGCTTGTCATAAGGCAGCTGATCCGAGACGCCGCTGATTGGTAGCTGGAAATCTAGCCCGAGTTCCCGCAGTTGATCTTGGATTCTTGTCAGGTCCCAAATGTGGGTATGGTGCTGGTCCCCGCCGCCGGCAATGAGGTAGCGCGAATCCGGTGTAAACCGGATTGATTCGATCAGCTCGCCATGCGCAACCGCAAACTCGGCCAGTGGGGTAAAGGAGTCCGTCGTCAACAGCCGAATGACCGAGCCGTCCTCCAGTGCGACCGTGCGTGCGTCGGCCGCGAACGCGATGCTGTTGGGCCAAATCCCGCGCGACACGGCGTGGACTTCATGCCGCAACTCCCAAGTCGGCACATCCCAGAAAGTGATCCGCCCGATCTCGGCAACCGCCAACAGCCGGCCGTCGGGACTGAACCAAGGACAGGCCGTATTCGCCGGCAACGTCGCTACGACATCCAGGCGGCCGGCATCTCGCACGAGCACGTCCTGACCCTTGAATGTCCCTGTCGCCAGAAATCGGCCGTCGCGAGAAACGTCGCCATAAAATCCCATGACGTGCCATGGCCGAAGGTCGTCCGCCTGCCGGGTCTTCATGTCGATCCATTGCGGGGAGCGCAGAAATGGCGTGTGGATGATCGTGTCTGACGGGCCCGCCCGAAACATTCCGGGAGACGCCTGCAACACCGCTTCTGGCGGCCCAATTGAGACGACAACTTCCTGTTCGGTTTCTTCGACCGCGACCGGCATGCGCTGCAATCCGGCAGCTGGCGACAGGGCCAACAAAGCCGTGCCTTCCAGATTGAAGATGAGCCCCGAACCGGCGAGTTCCAATTCGGCCAGTGGTTGATCTTGCGTCACATCGCGGAAGATCGCCCCGTGGAAATTCTCGCCAATCATCAAGCGACCTCTGGGAAACATCTCCCAATGATTGATTTCCGAGGTCAACCGCTGCCGCTTCGAGAACCCGGCATCGAACAGGGGATGGATGCGCGTCTCCGGCTGCCGGCTCATCCGGTGCTCTCCGCCGCGCACGACGCGCCATCGCCCCCCCTGCGTGCCCAGCCATTGCCCGTCGCGGCTGAAATTGGTCAGCAGTCCGTCAGCGCTGACCAGCAGAGCGCCCGTGTCGGCGTCCCATAGTCTGGTGACGCCATCCATGCTGGCCGTCGCATAGATTGAGCTGTCCGGATGCCACGCGGAATGAACCGCCATCACGGCGTGTCCTTCACGCCGCCACACAGGTTCAGCATGGTTCTGACCAGTGGCAACCGAGCCGTCGTACACGGCGACCGATCCATCGCGGCCACACGCTCCCAGCCAGCGACCGTTGGGACTCCACGCAATGCTATACGCGTAAGACGCGAACGCAAGCGACCGCAGGATCTGGCCGGTTTCCAGGTGTCGGAGCTCGATTGCGCCCGATTCGAGATAGCATGCGACATATGGTTCGGTCGGGTGGACGGTAATCGTTGCCGGGCGGCCTGACAGGCGAATTGATCGGGCAGGATGCAACGCCGGCAAGTCGAGAACTCGCAGTTCGTGTTCGGTCCTGTGCGCCACGATCAAGAACCTGCTATCCGCGGTGAAGCTGGACGCGCTCCCAAATCCGCCCACGTCAACCACGCCCCCACTCGCTCCGGTAGCCACGTCCCAGATCTGGACTCGCTCCCGCGTTGGGGCCCGTTCAAACCGAGCTCCCAGATACCGGCCGTCGTAGCTGAACGAAAAACCGATGTACCTCCGCATGCGTTCCGTCAGCGCATACCGCCTCGAGACCTGATTGGTGTTCATGTCGCAAAGCAGCACGTCCGAGCCGTCGATTCGCACATACCGTTCGCAGTCCGCGTCAGTCGCTGGGTAACTGTCCTGGCTCGAAGCATCCGGCCACTGCGTGTCAAGTTCCAGATCGATTAGCGACAGACTCGCAATCGCGTCATTGCGAAGGCGGGTGCGGTGCTCGTCATCCAGCTGGAGTCCGACAGCATTGTGCATCGCCGCACGCAGGGCACGCCAGCTTTCCACTCGGTGCCCGCTGTTGCCGCTGCGAAGTGCGGCATGTGCGTGTGCGATGTTTGCATCCCTGGCTGCGCTCAAGGCGGCTTCCTTTGCTGACGTGGTCGCGGCGAGATGCGCGAGGGCTTCGTTGCGGGACCTGGCCAGAAGGAAAGCTGCCGCGGTGGAACAGACGGCCAGCAGCGCCACCGCGGCACTCAACGTCGCGACCAACGGATCCCTGCGGCACCACCGGGCGAACCGCTCCAGGTGCGACACGCGCCGCGCGACGATTGGTTCGTGGAGCAGGAATCGAGTCAGGTCGTCGTACAACTCCGCCGCGGTGCGATACCGGCTGGCGGGCGCTTTTTCGAGACACTTCATACAGATGGCTTCGAGGTCGCGCGGCACGCCCGGGCGCAGTCGGCTCGGTGCCGGCGGCAAGCGGGTGCGCACGGCGTCGAGCGTCGCCATCACCGACTCCTCGACAAAGGGTGCTCGGCCGGTCAACAATTCGTACAAGATAGCGCCTAAAGCGTACACATCTGCGGACGCCCCGACGTCCTGGTTGCGGCCTGACGCTTGTTCCGGCGCCATGTAGGCGGGACTGCCCACGATCGCCGAGGTATGCGTTTGGGCGCTCTGGTTCCCGATGAACTTGGCTAATCCGAAATCGGTGACCAACGGCACGAACACCGACAAGGGAAGGCCAGAGCGGGGACAACCACCTTGTTGCGGCACCTCGTCCGATCTCGGGTTCGCTGCGGTCGATGGCCCGCCGCGCACCTGCATTAACACATTCGACGGCTTCAAGTCGCGGTGCAGAACGCCGCGGCTGTGAGCATGTGCGACCGCATCGGCCAATTTGGCAACCAGTCGCGCGGCGTCGGACGCGAAGGGCAACTGAGGCTGCTGGTGCAGCCATTGACTCAAGGTGCTGCCGGGGGAATAGGCCATCACCATGTAGTAGACGCCGTCGGCCTGGCCGGCCTCATAGACGGGCACAATGTGCGGATGATCCAAGGCAGCTGCGGCTTCGGCTTCGCGCAGGAACCGGTGGCGCAGCGGTTCTGAGAGGACCACTTCGGGCCGCGGGACCTTGATGGCGACCTGGCGCTGGAGGTCGGGGTCCTGGGCCAGGTAGACAACACCGTACGTGCCCTCACCCAAGAGGCTTTGGATTTCGAAACGCCCGATTGACCGGGGCGCGTTGGTGCGCGGGCTGTCTGGCGTTTCCGTGGCAGTATGCCCGAGGCGCATCCGTTCAAGCAGTCGCAAACAGACTTCGGCACTCGCCAACCGATCGGCCAGGTGGGTGTCGATCTGGCGACTCGCTTCCACGATCTGGTCGCTCGGGGACGAAGCGTCTCCAGCGACGACAGCCTCGTGCAGTTCCACCAGGAGCGCCCCGTAGCGATCGATGTCCGGGGAGTTAGTCCCGCCCATCGTTGACCCCCATCGCCTCGCGCAATCGCTCAATAGCTCGGACCCACAGCTTCCGCGCGGCCTCTTCGCTGCGCCCCATCTGCTCGCCGACGCGGGCGAATGGAAGAAGATGCCAATTCCGTAGTTCAATCACGCGCCGATAATCGTCAGGCAGCTCCTGGAACGCTTGCATCAGCCGGCACTCGTCCTCCCACTCACTGACCAGGGCGCTGGGTGTTTCGGCGCCGGCCGTCAGTTCGGTTTGATACCCGCGCGGCAGGCCATCCATGCGTTGTTCACGGCCAACGTGGCGCTTCTCGGCCCGGGCATGTCGCCGGGCGTCGGACAAATTGTGTTGCAGGATGCGTCGGACCCACGCGAGCAACTCGGCATGCGTCGTTCCCCGGAACCTGCGCATGCCCCGCTCGGCTTCCAGGAGCGTCTCCTGCACGAGGTCGGACGCACCTAGCCGGGCCCGCATCCCGGATTCCAACGCGTCATTGGCAATTCCCAACAGGTAGCCTCGGCACACTTCCAGCAGCTTGCCCATCGACTCCTGCGAACCAGCCCGCGCCTCGGCAAGCCAACGGCGCAGTTCCTCCGTCCCCTCGTCTTCCGACGAAACATACGGCATCTCGTTGGTGGAGTCTTGATCCATCAGGCGTAACAGGTTTGGAATCCGGACGAAGATTCGCCCCTCGATTATCCCAAGCCGTCGTGCGGGGGACAGCCAAATTAGGGCCCAAATTTTTGCCGCGGCGTGTCCGCTTCCGGGACAGGTTACGCCTAGGCGGTAAAGATCGCGCGAAGATGCGCCCCGTCGACTTTCGCCCGCGTCGGTGAATTCCTGCGCGAAGAGGAAGTGCCGTGTCTCCCAGTTTTCTTGTCCCATTTCCCCGGTTCTGACGCCGCTATCACGGACGTTCAAGTCACCGCATGACAAACGTTAATCCCCCCCACGATTCGACGGGCGGTCCTCCCCTACGAAGTGTCCACACCGTCTCGTTTGCCCAGACGCTGCGGGAACTCGGCGTGTCCCTCGCCATTTCCACCTACCAGGCAGGCTACGTGATCGTCCTGCGTGCGAACGCGAAGGGTTTGAATACGCACTTCCGCCGATTTGCCAAACCGATGGGATTGGCTGCCTCCCCCGGACGACTTGCGTTAGGTACGGGCGGCGAGATCATCACGTTCCATAATATGGCCGCCGTCGCCGCGAAATTGGAACCCGTGGGCCGGCACGACGCCTGTTACTTGCCCCGTCGCCGACAGATTACGGGTGACATCGACATTCACGAACTGGCCTGGGGCGCGAGTCAGGAACTGTGGCTGGTCAACACTCGCTTCTCGTGCCTGTGCACCCAAAGCCGGGAACACAGTTTTCTGCCCCGCTGGCGTCCTCCCTTTGTCGCGTCACTCGGGCCGGACGACCGCTGTCATCTGAACGGACTGGCCGTCGTCGATGGCCGACCCCGCTGGGTGACGGCGCTGGCCGCCTCGAACGCTCCGCAAGGCTGGCGGGAGGACAAGGTTCGCGGCGGCGTGCTGGTGGACGTCGCGTCCGGGGACATCATGTGCCGCGGCTTGTCTATGCCTCATTCACCCCGCTGGCATGGCGGCCACCTATGGCTGCTCGAGTCCGGTACCGGCGGACTGGGCACGGTGGACCTGCCGACCGGCGTCTACTCCGAGGTCGTCCGCATGGACGGGTTTCCGCGGGGGATGGCGCTGCTCGGTCCCTATGCGTTTGTCGGGCTGTCTCAGGTACGCGAGTCCGCCATCTTCAGCGGCCTTCCCCTCGTCGAACGCAGCTCGCAGCGTTCCTGCGGAGTGGCGCTCGTTCATCTGCCCTCCGGACGAGAAATCGGCTTCGTGCATTTTCTGGACGCCGTACAGGAAGTGTTCGCCGTGGAAGTGCTCCCGCACGCCTGGCCGGATGTCCTGGAACCATCGGATGAACTCGTCTCGACCAGTTATGCCCTGCCGGACGAATCCCTTCAGCAAGTGGATCCGCCGGCCGTGGGTTCCCAGCTGTCTCCTACCGCAATCAAGGCGCTACGATGAAATCGAGAACACCTGGCCAGAAGTCGCGACGACACCACCGCGCACGACACCGGGGACCGAATCGGTTCAGCTACCTGGGCTGTGAGGGGCTCGAACCACGCTGGCTGCTCGCATCGCTGACGGTCGATACCGCGCTGGACGTGCTGGACGGCAATACGACGTCGGTGGCGAATCTGATCAGCACGCCCGGAAGCGATGGCAGAATATCCTTGCGCGAAGCGGTCATCGCCGCGAATGCCACGCCTGGTGAGGATACCATCCAATTCGCGCAGGTCCTCGATGGGACCTCGATTCAGCTGAGCATCGCCAATCCACCGGGCGAAGACAACTTGCAACAAACCGGCGACCTGGAAGTATGGGACGACCTGGTCGTCGAGGGAAATGGGCAGTCGGCCACGGTCATTCACGCCGGGGGCCCGGCCGTATCGGATCGCATCTTTGACGTCCTGGGAGGCGCCAGCTTAACGGTCACGTCGTTGACGCTGACCGGCGGCCGTCCCGCGTTTGGCTCCGGCGGTGCCGTCCTGGTGACCGATTCCAACCTGATTCTGCAAAATACTTCGGTGACGAACAACTCGGCGCAGCGCGGCGGGGGTGTGGCCATCGAAATGTCGTCACCAGGGGGCGGCGCCACGAGTCACATCGAGGTCTCGGCGAGCACCATTTCGGGTAACACAGCCGCTGAGGGAGGCGGGCTGTTCATTCGCGCGCGGGGATACTACGGCTACCTCAACGCGGCCCACGTCGCGATTAAGAACAGCACCATCGCGGCCAACACGACCAGTGGGCGCGGTGGCGGCGTGTTTCATGAAGGAGGTCCCTACGGATCGTCTGCTCTGACCATCGCGGACAGCACGATCTCGGGGAACACCGCCGTGGCGGAAGGCGGTGGCATATTCAACTCGGCCAATACCTACGGCGATTCGGGCTATTTCACCGGCGACGCCGTCGCGCACTTGACCCTCCACAACAGCACAATCTCGGGAAATTCCGGCGGCGCACTTTACAACCTCGGTTATGGATACACCGGAGGTGGTTTCGGGGTGACGCTGTCCGCCACGATTCGCAACAGCACGATCGCGAGCAATGATGGTGGCGGCATCGACAATACCGAAGGCAGCAGCCTACACCTGTACAACACCATCGTCGCCGGTAACGCGACTTACGACGTGTTGGCGGATAGCCTGACGGCCTCGCATAATCTAATCGAAAACGCCGCAGGACATTCCATCACCCACGGCATAGACGGGAATATCGTCGGCGTGGCGCCGCAGCTTGCCCCACTGGCCGATCAGGGTGGGTTGACGCAGACCCACATGCTCCTATCGGGAAGCCCCGCGATCGACGCCGGTAACAACGCGCAGGCACTGGACTCGACCGGTAATCCGCTCGCGAGCGACCAGCGCGGGCCAGGCTTCGACCGCGTGGTGCATGGCACGGTCGACATCGGCGCCTTCGAAGTGCAAGACTCGGCCGGCAACGACGCCGATGCCGTACGTCTGGCGATCAATGACGGCCTGAACCAGCTTCGCGAACAGCTCGACGACTGGGCCGCCCGGCTTTCATTTCACGATTCGCAACTGCCGTTGGTGCCGGGTGACCTGGCCGGACTCTTCGGACTTCCGGCGGTGGTCGAGCCATGGGCGACAGGCCGCCTGCCGACGCTCGACTCGCCCGTCACTTCGTTCGCCGAACTGCACGGAGAACTGACTGCGCTCGGTTATACGACCGAGTGTTTTACAGATGGCATACATGACTGCGTTGCAGGCCAATTCATTCAGGTGGGCACAGACGACGTGCTGGCAGGACTGACGGGCAATTCTCAATTTAACGACGCCACCCAGGAACTGATGGCGGACCTGGCAGCCCACGCCAATCTGGACGGCGAACTCGCCTGACAAGGGGCGCTGAAAGCACGGATTGTCTTCGGGGTCGACGCGGATGGCTTTTATCTCGACGGCGGCAGCGGCATGACCTTGGAAATGACGGGCGACGGCGAGGTGGTGACCAGCTATGCGCTCGGTAGTGAGCTGGCGATTGAGGCCGTCGGCACGGCGGGTACGGGGACATCGGCGCTCATGGTGACAGTGCAGCCGTCGGACCCCAGCACGCGTTATCGTATCGAGGAAGTCCCTGATGTCTCCGATACATGGAACCTGAAAGTGAACGGTGACATGGGCATCGACCTGGCGATGACGATTGCACCCGTCGATCTGACCTATACGGGCAACTGGGCATTTACGATTGTGGACAGTGAGGTCACGCCTGCCGCGAGCGTCGATTTCCCCTCCCAGAACGAACTGCTGCATGCAATTGTGGGCCACAACGGCCAGAGCCTGGACCAAGTGCTGACTGGCGAACTCGTACAACTCTTCGAGACCGTGCCGATACCCCTGGCTGATGCCGCGTCTTCGTCGTATGGCGGTGCCGAGGAAGATCCATTTGACACCGATACTATCTACGAACCAGGCACG
>JBFWYF010000060.1:0-15694 GCA_050186685.1 Pirellulaceae bacterium | reverse complement strand
ATCTCGTAACTTTACCCTTCGGGTACAGCTGCTCCTGGACATGGTTCTTGTCGATGTTGCCCCACATCGTCTGGGCATGACCGATAAAATTGGTTTTTGGGAATTTTTCCAGCATCTTGTGGAACCGGTCGAACCCGAGGTTATAGGTCATGTGCTGGAAGTGCAGCAGGATCGGCACGCGATACTCGGCGGCCAGCGCGTACAACACCTGGCTCTCGGCGGAATCGCATTCGACGAAGAACTTCTGCTCGCCAATCACCACCGCGCCGAGCTTCAAGTACTTCTCGATCTCCTCGCGAGCCGCGGGCAAGTCCGTCACCTCGTTCGCGCCGAACAGAAACTCCTTCGGGTGCGCTTTTGCGATGGCGATAACCGTCTCGTTGCCACCGGCCCGTGCGGCCAGTCCGTTCGACTTGCCACCGTGCGTCGCACGCGAATCGATCATCGAACCGGCCGGCAACAGAATCGTATGGGTGATGCCCATCGTGCGCTGATGAGCCAGCAGTTCCTCCGCGCTCCGGCCGTGGTAATTCGTATGCTGGTGGATGTCGATAATCGGCTCGGCGGCGGCCGGCGCAGTTTGGGCGAATCCAGGGCGGGCCATGGCGGCGGCGGCGCTGGCAGCGGCCCCCGCGGCCAGGAAGCTGCGGCGGGAAATGCAGGCGGAGTGAGTCATGGCAGGTGGCTCCTGAGGATTGCTGGGCAGTGTCGCCGCATCATACCAGCCACGCGCCTGCGGAGCTACGACGCCTTCGCGTCACGGCTCTCTGCGACGACCGCTTCGGCTCGCCGCTCGAGACGTTGCGCCACGACTCGTTACTCCCAACACAAGTTTCCTTTCGCCTGTTCTTCGCCCCGGGCAAACGGTGTCCCCATCGGCCGCTCAGAACGCCTTTACGTTCAACATGGGCTCGACCGCCTTCGCGACGTTGGCCAGTTCGCGGGCGAGCAGGACGAGCAGATCGTCCGCCGTGACCATGCCGATCAGCGTGTCGTGCCGGTCGATAATCGGCAGCCGCCGGACTTTGTGACCCAGCATGTACTGGGTGGCATTGAAAATCCCCTGGTCATCCCAGATCGTCTTCACGTCGGTCGTCATGAGTTCTCGGATGGGCGCCGTGGGCGTGGCGTCACCCAATGCGAACTTCATGGCCACGTCGCGGTCCGTCACGATCCCGACGACCTTCTGCTTGTCGACGACGACGACCGCCCCGACGTGCTGATCGCGCATTCTTTCGACGACGGTCCTCACGGGTTCCTCCGGCGTGGCGGTGACCACTTCGCTGCGAAACATCTCGCTGAGATTCATGGCATGTTTCCTTTATCTATGGGGGACGCGACCCAGGGCACTCCGGGAGATCAAAATGCAGCCGGCATGCCGGGGAGCGATGGCCGCGTCGAACGAGCGGACGGAGCCGCGGCACCATCGGACGCGCGGTAACGGATTGGTGCCCGGTTCGTGCCGACTGCGGTTCATTCCCGGCAAATCCGGAGGCAGCTGCTGGCGCCGCGGCCCAGGGATTCTCGGAACCAACTGCACAAAACCACGAGTCGCTCGACGCGATCGCACGGATTTCCACGCGCGCCTCGTGCGAATCGGCCCGCAGCGCTGGGGCGTTTCAGCACAGCGCGCGGGGATGCGGCTTGGGGGTCAAGCTGAAGCGGGGGCCGTGTGAGAGGTCACGGCGGGCCTGCGTTTGATCAGCGTGACCTGGTTGCCCTGGGCATTGAAGTGGACTTCGTCCATGAAGGTCCGCATCAGCAGCAAACCGCGGCCGCAGGGCCGCGTCAGATTGGCAGGATCATGCGGATCGGGCAGATCGCCGACCTGAAAACCGGGCCCTTCGTCCGCAATGACAAACGTCGCCTCGTGGGGTGTGAACCTGGCGGTGAGCCGCACGCGCCGGTCGCGGTAGGGATGCTGCCTGGCCCGTTCGCGGCCCAGCCGGTGGTAGTCGCTGCCCATCTCGCGCAGGCTCGAATTAAGTTCCAGATTGCCGTGGTCGATGGCATTGGTCAGCGCTTCCATCAACGCCGTCCCGACACGCAGGCGGTCGACGGCGTCGCACAGGTGGAGCTGGACCAGCACTTCCTGCAGGTGATTGACCAGGATCTTGGGGACACCGGGTTCGTATCCCAGCACAAACGCCGATTCCGTGTATTGCAGGAAACTGGAGACGAGTTTGCGTTCGCGTTGCGAGTCCAGCGCGGCGCAGACGGCGGACAAGGCGGGCGGGAGGTCTTGGACCAGGTTGCGTTTGGGAACGTAGCTGACCGCGCCGTTCCGAAGCGCCTCGGCCGCGATTTCCTCGCTGCCCCGCCCGGTCATGAGAATGGCGGGGGTTCCGGGAAAACTCCGTTTAAGCTCGCGGACCAGCGTCAGCCCGTCCATGGTGGGCATCTGCAGGTCGGTCAGGACGACGTCGGGGGCTTGTTTGGCGATGAACTGTAGCGCTTCCTCGCCGTTCTCGGCGAATACGGGAGTGATGTTCTCGCCGGCGAGGATCCTCTCGACCAGCAGGCGGTCGAAGGGCGAGTCGTCGACCACGAGGACTGTGGCGCGAGTGGGGCGGCGGAGCGGTACATCCATGGAACGTCTCAATGGGGTCAACACGGACAATGGCCGCCATTGTGCCCTTGCACGCGGCAGACCACAAGAAACTGGAACGGGGGGGATGGAAGGGGTTGCTGCGGGTATTCGAGTGTGTTATCTGTAGGTCCAGTAGCGGTTTGTAGAAGAATCCGCTTTACCACGACACGCCTGACAATCACCACTGCCGCCTGCTGCGGCACATGATCGAGCTCGGAGTTGGGAAGCACGCTGCCGCTCCGCCTGTATCGTTCTTGCTCGGGAGGTCCGACCCCATGCAGTTGATCTCGCACATTTCGCAATGTCGATGGCGATGGAGCACGAAATGGGCACTGGCGCTTGCGGCCGCGTGGTGGCTCGGCACTGGATGCCTGGCTGGGGCCCAAGAGCCTGCCGGTTCCGGGACCGGGGCGGATGCTTCGGAACAGCCAGTCAGCTACTTCGCGCAGGTGCTACCCATCTTCCGGACGCACTGCCTGGGATGTCATCAGCCGGCGAAGGCGAGCGGCGAATACGACATGACCGGCGTCGAGTCGCTACGCAAGGGTGGCGAAAGTGGGGAAGCGGCCATCACGCCGGGCAAGCCGGACGAGAGCTACTTGCTCGCCGCGATCAAACCCGGTGCCGATGGTCAGGCTGACATGCCGAAAGGAAAGCCGGCTTTAACGGCCCAGGATATTGCCCTGATCGAGCGGTGGATCGCGTCCGGTGCGATCGACGACACTCCGTCCCACTCCGCGCCGCGCTACGATCAAGACCATCCGCCCGAGTATTCACGGCCGCCGGTATTGACGTCGCTGGACTATTCGCCCGACGGACGCCTGCTCGCGGTGGCAGGTTTTCACGAGGTCGTGTTGCTGGATGCAGGCAGCGGCGAACGGCTCGCGCGGCTCGTGGGCATGTCGGAGCGAATCGAATCCGTCCGATTTTCGCCGGACGGGCGGAAGCTGGCGGTAACCGGCGGCTTGCCGTGCCGGCAGGGGGAAGTCCAGATCTGGGACGTCGCTCAGCGTGAATTGCTGCTTTCCGTGCCGGTCACCGCGGACACACTGTACGGTGGCAGCTGGTCGCCTGACGGCAAACTGATCGCATTTGGCTGTGCGGATAACACCGCTCGCGCGATCGATGCCGAGACTGGCGAGCAGGTGGTGCAGCAGGGTACGCATACCGACTGGGTGCTCGGCACGGCGTTCGCGCCGGACGGGACGCATGTGATCTCCGTGGGACGGGACATGACCGCGAAGCTGACGGAAGTCGCGACGCAGCGATTTGTCGACAACATCACGTCGATCACGCCGGGAGCGCTGAAAGGCGGGATTCAGGCCGTGGCCGCGCATCCGACGCGTGCCGAGATTGTCGTCGGAGGCTCGGACGGTGAGCCCAAGGTCTATCGCATTCACCGCAATACGGCCCGCCGAATTGGCGACGACGCCAACCTGATCCGGACGCTGCCGGGCATGCAGGGGCGCGTGTTTGGCCTGGCAGTCCGCCGAGATGGCCGGCAGCTCGCTGCCGCGGCCGCCCTGGACAACCAGGGCGAGGTGATGCTCGTCGACTATCCCGCCGAGCTGGACAGCAAGACCGAGGAGCGGATCAAGCAGATCGAATCGAAAGTCGAGCGGACGCGAACGCCGGCCGAGCGCGAGGAACTCAATCGGCTGCGCAGCGCTCGCGACCTGCGAGTCCACCGCACATCCATTCCGGCCGCCGTCTACGCGGTGGCCTATCACCCGCAGGGGGATCGCGTGGCGGTCGCCGCATCGGATGGCATCATTCGCATTGTTCGCTCCGACGATGGACAGGTGATCAGCCAGGTGTCACCCGTGCCCGTCGCCAGCGATGCGGCGAACCCGTCGCTCGCGGATGCATCGTCGGTACCGGACTTCATTCGTGACGTGAACCCCATTCTGTCCCGGTTAGGTTGCAACCAGGGAACTTGCCACGGTGCGGCGAAGGGCAAGAACGGGTTCAAACTGTCCCTGCGGGGATACGATGCGATATTCGACATCCGCGCTTTGACCGACGATTTGAAATCTCGCCGCGTCAACGTGGCGTCGCCTCAGGAAAGCTTGATGCTGATGAAGGCGACGGGCTTCGTGCCGCACGTGGGCGGCGCGCTGATTACTCCACAGGACGCCTATTACGAGACCATTCGGGCCTGGATCGCCGGCGGTGCAAAACTGAATCTCTCGACCCCGCGCGTCGCGCAGATCGAGGTTACGCCCCTGAATCCGATCGTGGAACGGATCGGGGATCGGCAGTCGCTGCGGGTCATGGCGAAGTATGCCGACGGGACGACCCGGGATGTGACGCGGGAAGCCTTCATCGAAAGCGGCAATACCGAGGTGTGTACCGTCGATCGCGATGCGGTCGCAACAACGCTGCGGCGCGGCGAGGCTCCGCTGCTCGCCCGGTACGAAGGCGCCTATGCCGCGACGACCTTGACCGTCATGGGAGATCGTACCGGGTTCGAGTGGCGAGATCCGCCGGTATTCAACCGGATCGACGAGCTGACGGCGGCCAAGTGGAAACGGCTGAAGATCCTGCCGTCGGAATTGTGCTCGGACGACGAGTTTCTGCGCCGTGTCAGCCTGGATTTGACCGGCCTGCCGCCGACCGCCGACCAGGTGCGTGCCTTCCTGGCCGATCCACGGGACACGCGGACAAAGCGCGACGAGCTGGTAGACCGCCTGGTCGGCAGCGAGGATTACAGCATCTATTGGACGAACAAGTGGGCCGATCTCTTGCAGGTGAACCGCAAGTTCCTGGGCGCCGAGGGGGCCGCGGCCTTTCGCCAGTGGATCCGCGGCCACGTCGACCGCAACACACCGTACGACGAATTTGTACGCGAGATTCTGACGGTGACCGGTTCGAACAAGGACCATCCGGCCGCGTCGTACTTCAAGATCCTGCGCGATCCGTCGAACACGATGGAGAATACGACCCATCTGTTTCTGGCCGTACGATTCAACTGCAACAAGTGCCACGATCATCCTTTCGAGCGCTGGACGCAGGACCAGTATTACGAAACGGCCGCCTTCTTCTCGCACCTCGAGCTCAAGAAAGATCCTCAAAGCGGCGACCAGACGCTCGGTGGCACGGCGGTGGAAGGCGCCAAGCCGCTGTACGAGATCGTATCCGATGCCTCGACGACCGAGGTGGTGCACGAGCGAACGGGACAGCCGGTAGCTCCGAAGTTTCCCTACGAGCTGGCTCGGCTCGACACGGCGCGGGCAGGTTCCGCGCCCGCGTCGGATGCCGAAGCGACTCGGCGCGCCCGGTTCGCGCAGTGGGTCACCGCGCCGCAGAATCCGTACTTTGCCAAGAGCTACGTCAACCGGCTGTGGGGCTACTTGTTCGGCATCGGCTTGATGGAGCCGATCGACGACATCCGCGCTGGCAACCCGCCCACCAATCCGGAGCTGCTGCAGTATCTGACTCAGGAGTTCCTCGACAGCGGCTTCGATGTCCGGCACATGGCACGGCTGATCTGCAAATCGCGAACGTACCAGCTTTCGGTCGCTGCCCATCGCTGGAACGAAGATGACAAGCTGAACTACTCGCACGCTATCGCGCGCCGCCTGCCGGCCGAGGTGCTGTACGATACGGTCCATCGTGTGACGGGCGCCCCGTCGAAGCTTCCTGGCCTGCCAGAGGGGACCCGCGCGGCGGCGTTGCCCGACTCGGGGGTCGAACTGCCCAGCGGCTTTTTCACCACCTTCGGCCGTCCCGCTCGCGAGAGCGCTTGCGAATGCGAGCGGTCGAGTGGGTTGCAGCTCGGACCCGTCATGGCTTTGATCAGTGGTCCGACCATTGCGGAGGCAATCTCCGCTCCGGACAACGACATCGCGAAGCTGGTAGCCAGCGAATCCGACGATCGTCTGCTGATCGGCGAGATCTTCCTGCGGGTATTCAATCGGCCCGCGACAGACGCCGAGATCGACGCGACACTCGCCATGGTCCCGGATATCGATGCGGATCATACCCGGCTTGTCGAGGCCTTGCGGCAGCGGGAGTCCGAGGTGGCGGCCATCGCGTCGAAACGGGAACAAGAACGAGCCGCGAGCATCGAGCGGGTGAAGAACGATATCGCCGCCAGAGAACGCGAGATCGCTCCTCAGGTCGCCGAACGGGAACAGCAAAGGGTCGCCGCGATCGCCGAGCGCGAACGGGAGCTGAAAGCGTATGAGGATAAGATTCCAGAACACCTGCTGAGCTGGGAGAAACAGCAACGGACCAGCGTGGAGTGGGTCCCGTTGCTG
Organism: Pirellulaceae bacterium; assembly: GCA_050186685.1. Classification (GTDB taxonomy): domain Bacteria; phylum Planctomycetota; class Planctomycetia; order Pirellulales; family Pirellulaceae; genus CAZFLF01. The sequence goes on along the minus strand of JBFWYF010000060.1, from coordinate 8,842 downwards.
CCGTCCTCGGCCAAAGGCCCCCGCGGCGTAACTCTCGCGATCGGGCAGGATCGGTCCGTGACTGTGACCGGGAAGCCGGCGAAGGGGGAACTGACCATCACCTTGCCGACGCAGCTGTCCAATATCACTGCCATCCGGCTCGAAGCGCTGACCGACGACAGCCTGCCTCGGAAGGGACCGGGACACAACACCGACGGCAACTTCGTGCTTACGGAATTCGAGATTGCGGCTGCTTCGACCACGGATCCGGCCAGGCAAATGAAGCTCGAGCTGCAAAAACCGTTGGCGGATTTCAGCCAGGAGAATTTCTCAGTCGATAAAGCCATTGACGGCAATACTACGGATGCCAACAACGGATGGGCCATTTCGCCTACCGGTGGCGTTTCGCATTGGGCAACTTTTGAGGCCAAGGAGCCCGTCGGATTCGAGGGGGGCACCACATTGACAGTGACCCTCCACCACCGCTTCCGTCAACCCACCTTCCTCCTCGGACGCTTCCGCATTTCCGTGGCGGTGGGGCAACGTGACGTCGGCGTATCGCTGGCTGACGACCTCCGCGCCATCCTCGCCAATCCGCGGACACAGCGGACGAAACAGGCGAACGACTACCTCGCGGCGTATTTCCGGGCGGTCGACGGCAAGTTGCGGGAAAAGCAGCAGGCCGTGGCCGAAAGCAAGAAGCCGCTGCCGGTCGATCCTCAGGTCCAGCAGCTGCGCGATTCGCTGGAACTGGTCAGCCGCCCCGTGCCGCCCGACTCAAGGCTCGAGCAGTTGCGCCGCGACGTCGAGCTCAGCGAAAAGCAGCGAGCCAACAAGCGGTTGACTGCCGCCCAGGACCTGGTCTGGGCTCTGATCAACAGCCCTGCCTTCCTGTTTAATCACTGACGCCCCGGGTGAGCCGGGAAGTGAACTACCGATACACCAGAATTCACTTGGATTACGGACATCTGTCGGTTCCAATCAAGCGCAACTCGACCACATGATCAGGAGAAAACCATGCTCGTAATTCCCGGCCAGCAGGCAAAGGATGTGTGTGATCGGCAGCTGACCATGTCGCGACGCGCATTGTTGCGCGTCGGCGGCAGCGGCATGCTCGGCCTGACGCTCGGTTCCATGTTCAAGTTGCAGGCCCGCGCAGCCAGTTCCGAGCACACCGGCGGTCCGGGTTGGGGCAAGGCGAAGAGCATTGTGATGATCTACCTGCAGGGAGGGCCGAGCCACCTCGACCTGTGGGACCCGAAGGAAAACGTACCCGACAACGTCCGCTCGGTCTTCAACCCCATTTCCACTCAGATTCCGGGTGTGAAGTTCACCGAGATTCTGCCGCGCCTCGCCAAAATCAATGACCGGTTCACCATGATCCGGTCGATGAGCTACACGCCGAACGGATTGTTCAACCACACCGCGGCGATTTACCAGATGATGACCGGCTATACGACGGACAAGGTCAGCCCGTCGGGGCAGCTGGAGCCTCCGTCACCCAAGGATTTTCCCAACTTCGGCTCCAACATCATCCGCCTGCGACCTCCCACGGAATCGATGCTTCCCTTCGTGATGCTGCCGCGACCGTTGCAGGAATCGAGCGTCGTGGGCAAGGGGGGTTCGGCCGGGTTCCTGGGGAAGGCCTACGATCCCTATACGCTGTACCCCGCCGGTGACGATATGGACATGAACAAGATGGATCACATCAAGGTCGACGACCTGCAGCTGCCCGCGGATGTGTTCGCGATGCGGCTGCAGCGGCGAGCCAAGCTGCGTGAAACCATCAATGCCGGCCTGAAGGACATCGACGCCGCGGTCCAGGATTTAAACCTGGATGCCTACTACGACCAGGCACTGAACCTGATCGTGTCCGGGCGCGCCCGCGAGGCCTTCAATCTGGACGCCGAACCGGGCGAGCTGCGATCGCGTTACGGGCGCAATACGTTCGGCCAGAGCCTACTCCTGGCTCGGCGTCTGGTCGAAGCCGGCACGCGCGTCGTCGAAGTCATCTGGCCCAAAGTCGCCAACAGCGACAACCACTCGTGGGACCACCACGTCGGACTGACTGAACGGATGCGGAACCGCTCCGGTCCGATGCTCGACACGGGACTGTCCGCGTTCCTGACGGACATGGACGATCGCGGTTTGCTCGAAGACACCTTGGTCGTCGCCGTCGGTGAGTTTGGCCGCAGCCCGCAGAAGGGGGTCAGCACCTCCGGGAACGGCAACAGCGCCGATGGTCGCGATCACTGGCCGTATTGCTACACCGGAGTCGTGGCGGGAGCGGGTACCAAGCGAGGGTACGTCCATGGCCAGAGCGACAAGACGGCGTCGGCTCCCGTGGCCGATGGAGTGCATCCCGGCGAGCTGCTCGCGTCGATCTACCATGCGTTTGGGATCGATCCCGAGACGATTGTCTATAACCACCTGAACCAACCCCGGGAACTGGTAAAGGCGAAGGCCGTCACGAAACTGTTTGCGTAGCGGGCGTCCCGCAGTAGCTACGTTCGCGAGACGGCGTTCCGCGCAGCATCGCGTCGACTTGCCCCCTTTCTGGCGAAAGGGGGCTACGCATTGCCCCAGGGGAACGACTGGTTCGCCTGCGGATGGGTCTCACGCTGAGGCGCCAAGCCGCAGATAACCATCTCGGCCTTGAGTCACCCGATGTCCCGTGCGATCCTTCGTGGTGTTCCCCTCCAGTGCCATCTCGCGTTGCAAATTCCTCCGCCACTCCGCGCCTCCGCGTGAGACAATCTTGTCCGAGGCGAACGAAAAGGTCGTGGCTTCGACGGCCGGCGCGTATTCCATTTCCCGCAACACCCCGGCACGGAATGGTGCCGGCCCTTCGGGCCTGCCGCGACCCCTTCATCCGCTCTTGCGTTCCGCGTCGACGATGGCGGCGGCCAGTCCGTCCATCGAATAGGTCGTGGCTTCGACGGCCGGCGCGTATCCCAGTTCCCGCAACACCTCGCTCGTAATGGGGCTAATGCTGGCTAACCGGACGCGCGACAGCGTAGCACCGAACATGCGGTGCAGCGACCTGGCAATAGCGGAACTTGTGACGGTGACCCACTGCACGTCCCCAACAGCCAGCGCTCGAGCGACTTGGGGGAATGGCGCGACGACATCGCGGCTCTCGTATACCACCACCTGCTCGACAAGCCCCCCGGCGGCGGTAAGTTGCTCGGCCAGCACTTCGCGCCCGCGACTGGCGCGGGCGAGCAGAAACCTCTGCCCGGCCGCATGGCCGGCCAGCGACGTGGCGAGCGATTCGGCGCGGAACTCGGTCGGAATCACATCCGCGCGCAGCCGGTAGTCGCGGAGCGATTCCGCCGTCCCCGTGCCGATGGCGGCCAGCTTCAGCGTCCCCATTTGCCGCAGATCGCGATTGCCGGTCAGCAGACGGTCGAGCAGGTATCGAACGCCGTTCGCGCTGGAGAATACCAGCCAGTGAAACACCGCGAGCCGCGACAGGGCCGCATCGACGGGTCGCCAGTCGGCAGGGGGTGCAATTTCAATGGCAGGCTGACAAAGCAAATCGGCGCCAAGACCGGCGAGCAACGCCGTCAGGCGATCACCCGGTTGATCCGGCCGAGTCACCAGGATGCGCCGGCCGAACAGCGGCCGGCGTTCGAACCAAGACGGGGTCGCACGGGGCGTGGCAACCTGTCCGACAATGATCACGGCCGGCGGCCGGAGCTTCGGGCGCCGCTCGACGAACTCGCCCAGTTCGTCGAGCCGGCAGTAAGAAACCCGCTGATCCGGCAAACTTCCCCTTCGCACGATGGCGACCGGCGTATCGGGAGGCTTACCGGCGGTCAGCAGCTGAGCGGACCAGGACCGCGCCGTCGTCACACCCATGTAAAACACCAAGGTGCCGGGAAATCGAGCCAAGGCCACGTAGTCGAGCGACTCGTCTTTTTCGGGCCCCTCCTGGCCGGTCACGAGCGCCACGGCCGAAGCGTGCTCGCGGTGGGTCAGGGGAATTCCCGCATAGCTGCTGGCGGCCAGGGCCGCGGTCACTCCCGGAACGACCTCGTACGGTATCTGGGCGGCATCGAGCGCGTCGAGCTCTTCGCCGCCCCGCGCGAAGACGCCCGGATCGCCTCCCTTCAGTCGCACGACGATCTGACCCGCACGGGCCCGGCGGACGAGTTCCTGGTGCACCTCTTCCTGGGTCCACAGGCGGGACTGACCGTGCTGACCGAGACAGATGCACTCCGCCGCCGATCGGGTGTGGCGGAGTGCCTGAGGATTGACGAGATAATCGTAAAGCACTACGTCCGCTTGGCGCAGGCATTCCGCTCCGCGCAAGGTCAGCAGATCGGGATCTCCGGGCCCGGCACCAACCAGGAACACTTTGCCAAGGTTGCGATTCACTGGGGAGCGGCAGGAGCTAACTGTGCTTTGCGCACTGTCTTGACCGTTTGCTCGACCGTTTGTCCTGCCACCATCAGCTGCAGTTTCATGTTCTGGGTGGATTCCGCGTGGCTGAAGCGACCGGCCTGATTGTCGAAGTACATGGTTCCTTTGTCGGACTGTTCCGTGATGTTCAATTGCGGCAGCCGGTTACCGCCCGCATTCTGAGCGATCGAGGTCGTCGTTTCAGTGCCGATCGCCTGGAGCATCTTGCCTTCCGCTTGAGCGGGCCCTTGGTAAGTCAGCGTGGTATCCGCTTTCATCGTGCCGAGCATCGGCACTTCGATATTGAGCGACTGCTGCCACGTCTCCCCAAGCCGGACCGCTTGCTTAGGCAAGGCAAACGTCGTCTGTTTGACCATGTTGGCGATTCCGTCCTTGCCCAGGATCTGGCCCACCGGCCCCTCGGCGGCCATGGGCTTGCCGGCCGCATCGGTCACTTTGATGTTCGAAATCTCACCCGCAGGGCTCATTTGAAACGAAAAACGGGCGGTGGTGAACTGTTTCAGGGCCTTGGCCATGGGATTGGCCGATTCGCCGGGGCTGTCGGTGTCCACATCCGATCCGCCGATCAGCGGCGAGGCCATCTTCATGCGCATGCGAGGCACCGTCTGCGTGATCTCCGCTCCTGCCTGCGGGTCGACCTTACCCACCGTCCAGACGCTGTCGACCGTCAACACGAGGTTCGTGTCCACGGGTTGCGCGCCGAACTGCATCGTCGTCGTCGTTTCCTGAATCATCGTCAGGCGAAAGACATCGCCCGACTTGAATTTCCAGCGCAGCAGCGTCTGCGCCTCGGCAGGAACCACACTGACGCCCCACATCACCAACCAGACCAGTCCATAGGGGATGAATCGAGTCACAGGTAAGCATCCTTTCGTGAGAAGTTCGTCAAGCGGTGTCCGGTGGGGAACGCTAGGTACTACACGACGGACTGGCTGGCGGAGCGTCGTTGCGAAACCGGCGCAGCGCATCCGGTAGCGTCGGCGCTTCCTCGAAGGCGACACTGCCCGTCGTGTGCGACGGGGTCAGCAGTCGCTTGGCGTTGAATATTTTGCGAATGAACTCGGACATCTCGCACAGGATCAGCCGGCCTTCCGTTTCCCGGACGCTATGCTTCAGCCCGATAAACGCGACGCAGGCCAAGCTGGTCATGAACTGGATGTTGCGCAGGTCCAGCACGTACTGCCTGGTCTGAGAACGTTGCACGGCGTGCACCATCTCGAACCGCAACTGCTCGGCGATCATGTAGTCCTTTACTTCGTGTAGATCCACCAGAATGACGAGTACGCCCTCATCGGTGGTCGTAGTAATATGGCGATAAATGCCAGTCACGTGGCGATCCCTCTTCCGAATACCCGCGAGCGGGGTACGGTTCTTGGTTCCCAATTGTAGCCGGGCTCCGCGGGGTGGCAACCGAAGCGGGAGCCGCCCCGTCGGTCGGGCGCAGCTGGAGTCGGCCTGGAACGGGACGCCCTAGCGAGCGCCGAGTTGCGACTTGACTTCCTGCACAATGGTCTCTTCCACCGCTTCCGCCCAGATCGTGGGCAAACCGTAATAGACCATCGAGCCACCGCCTTCATAACCTCCTTCGCGCAGCACGCGACGGGACGGGATATAGGCCATGACATCGTGGGCGTAACCAGCCACCCACGTTTTCTTGCCCCCCAGCTCGGACTTGAGACGCACCGCATAGTCGACGACGACTTCACCACCGAGCGTGACGAACTGCACTTCCTCGCCCAATCGCCAAGTGGCCACGGGATAGGGATACGTCGGACTGAGAGGTTGGCCCGCATCGACCTGGGCCAGCAGCGCTTTGGCGCGAGCCACCGTGTACTTATTGTCGGACTGGAGATCTCGCATCAAATCGTCACGCGTAGGCAGCTGGGCGAGCGGCAGAGCTACCTCACGATAGGTACAGGCGAGTTGCGGTGCGACTTCACGCATCGCGGTTGTCAGCAATACCTCATCGACGGCCGTAGCGAGCCGGCGGCCGTAGTGGCGTGCCAGTTCGACGGTCCGACGAGGCAGTGGATTCTGGTCCGCACCACAGCCGGCCCAGAACATGGCCACACAACCGGGATGCGTCTGTTCCAGGTCGGCCTGGGCAAATCCAGGATGGTCACCGCACCACTGGTAGAAGCTCAATACCGTCGCATGGCACGCGTAGCCGAAGACGATGGCGACGTAACGGCCTTCACGATCCTGTGCCGCCAGGACAGGGACGTCGTGGTCGCTGGGCCCCTGCAACGTCCCGGCATCGCGGAGCTCGACCACCTTGGCCTCGGAATTCGCACGCCGGTTGACGGCGTATGTTGCCTGGCCGCTTCCCCAGGTTAGTCGCACGGGTGCGAGTTTACCCAGCGCATCGCCCACGACCCGTACCAGCTTCTGCTCGAGCTCGCGAGTGTAGTCGTCGATCAACTGCTGCTGCCGCGAATCGACAATCAGGTAGTGCAGCGGGGCCAGGTTCCGGCCGATTGCCGGTCCGCAATGGGTATGGGAAGTGCAGATCGCAACTTGCGACCGAGGCAGCCCATATTCTTTCTCGACCTGCTGACAGACTCGCTGAGAAGTTCCGCGGTCGATTCCGACAAGGTCGAGGGTCAATAGCAAAGCGCGATGGCCGGAGGCATCTTCCAGCACCAGGGCCTTGGCCCATAAATCGGTCAGTTTGCCTTCCGCTGGTTGATCCCGGCTCCCGTAACCGGACATCCACATCAGCTGCTGCGGCGTAATGGCTACCCGCGCCGCGCCCGCCTTCCACCCGTCCGCCGCCGTGGCCAAGGGCGCCAAGAATAACCAGGTACCTGCGACCAGCCCTATCCAGCGCTGCATGAGTTTCCTCGCCAGGGACGATGCGGACGCCCGACCATCCTCGGGGTTGACCCCTCGCAACGGGCGAGGAAGCCGCTATCCGGGTTTCGTCGTCATCCCGATCGACCGATTCAATTGTGTGTAACGAGCCACGCCGCTGGGCGGCCCCGTGGGAAGCACCCGCGGTGGCTCCGAATGAATGCGCGTTTATGCTAACGTGACTTGAAAGCGGCGACAAATCCCTACCATGGATAATGATCGATCGGGCGATGACAGCCGTCCTCGTCGCCGGCGGTCCCGCAATGTTGAAGGAACCCCGCACCAACCATGACACTCGAGCAGCCCGGAGCGACGATACGATCCCGCCTACCGATGTCCCGGCCGCCGGCGATGCAACGGACCTGTCCCTCCCGCCGCACGGCGCTGCGGCGATCTCCTGCGCCGCTCCGTTGGGTCACGGCCTGTGTGGCCATCTGGGGCCTGCTGGCCGTAGCGGCGGATTCGGCCGTCGCGGCGGATACATCGAGCGATGCGGACACATCGGACACAACTCACGATCCTGGCGTGCGTGCTCCGGCGGATTTCGAGGTGACCCTGTATGCGGGCGATGATCTGGCTCACGATATCCATTCGCTGACGCTCGATGCGCAGGGCCGCGTGGTGGTGTCCGGTCCAGGATATATCAAGACGTTACACGATGACGACCAGGACGGACGTGCCGACCGGGCCGTGGCCTTCGCCAACCGGCCGACGAGCGGCGCCCGCGGCATGTGTTTTGACGGACCGGACCTGATCTTCACCGGCGACAACGGTCTGATGAGGTGGCGCGACATCGACGGCGATGGACAAGCCGACGGCTCGCCCGAACTTTGGGCTCAACTCCGCAATCCGGAACACGGCGCCAATGGGATCCAGCGTGGACCGGACGGATGGTTCTATGTGATCTGCGGCAACGACGCGGGCGTGGCCGCGGAGCTCGCCGGCACCCTGGCCTCTCCCGTCACGACACCGGAGTGCGGCGCGGTTCTGCGATTCTCGCCCGATGGCCGGGAATCGGAAATCGTCGCACACGGCTTCCGAAATCCGTATGACCTGGCCTTCAGCGTCGAGGGAGCGATGCTGACTGTCGATTCCGATGGCGAGCGCGACCAGCATTTGCCGTGGTATGCCCCGACGCGGCTGTTCGATGTGGCCACGGGCCAGCACCATGGCTGGGTGCAGCAAGGGTGGCAGCGCAGCTGGAGTCGGCCGCCGTGGTATTTCGACAGTGTCGAGCGGCTGCTCGAGATCGGCCGTGGATCCCCGACGGGCGTGGTGGTCTACCGGCACCGCCAGTTTCCCCTGACGCACCGCGGCGGCGTCTTCAGCTGTTGCTGGACCCTGGGGCGAGTCTACTTTTTTCCGCTTCATCGCGAGTCGGCGACCTACGGTTCACGTAGCGAGGTATTCCTGGAGTCCGTGGGGGATGAGGGGTTCGAACCCGACGATCTGGCTGTGGGGGCGGCGGGCGAGCTGTACATCGCCGCCGGAGGCCGCAGGACGAAAGGCAGCGTTTATCGCGTGCGTTACCGCGGCCCCACTCCGGTGCCGACGCGAACGTCGACGGCAGTCGCGCATGTGC
>JBFWYF010000059.1:0-15733 GCA_050186685.1 Pirellulaceae bacterium | reverse complement strand
GAAATTCGTCCCTGCCGCCAAGTAGCGAGCATCCGCACGCGAAGCCATCCACCGCAGCTCCATCGGCTGACCTGCCGCAGTTGCCAGCAATGCACGTCCAATTCGCAGGTCAACCGGCGCCCTCACTGTCCGCCGGGCCGCGAACGGACCACGAAGCACACGAAGAGCACGAAGGAAGCGGCCGATTCGGTAGTCCTGCTTTCTCCTGCAATTCTTCGTGCTCTTCGTGTGCTTCGTGGTTCACTTCCGGCAAAGCAGTTCGGGCGAGCGCCCCAGCGTCGGATGATGCCGCGTTAGCAAACCCACATCGTCGCTGCTCCCCGGGGTGTGAACGGTTACAGTCAATCGAGTCCGCGTCGACACGTTAGGGTCGGTCACGACGCCCCATTCGAGTAAGAGCACGAGTAGGAGGGAGTACGAGTAGGAGTACGCGCAGGAGTGCGAGGAATTCACTGCCCCAGCTTGCGGATACGTGCCGGAGCGGTCTCGCCCAGGACACGGATCACGACGTACCACAGCACGAGAATCACGCCGACGACCCCGGCCAGCGCCCACAATCCCTCGCGCTTGAGGCGGCTGCCGAGCAGCTTCACGGGCTGAGTCGCTTCGTCCCACCGCTCTTGGACGAGGACAATCATCTCCTGGCTCACGGAAGGGACATCGGGGAGCCGCACGCGTTCCGCCGCGGCAATCCAATCGCCGCGATAGGCGGCGCCACCGGGAGCCTGCGACAAGGGATCGCGAAAACGATAGTCCGGATCCTGATGCAGCTGTTGTAGCTGTTCTTTGGTGACCCGGAAGTGAGTCGTCTGAAATTCCGAAACGCTCCCTGGGCGGTCAGAGTTGAGGCGGTCGAGTAGCGGATGCTGCAGCACAACTCCCAGGTGGGGACCGGGACGGCCGTCGATCAGGACGGCGAATCGCTCCGGACGCTGGTTGCTCCGGAAGTAGACGAAGTCGCCTAGATTGATCGTCAGCGCCAGGACGCCACAGATCTCGGCTTCAGAATCGGCCGACCGGTATATGGGCGTCGAGACCGCGATCTTCCAGGTGCCCGTGGACGTGCTGAGAAAGGCAGTCGAAAGGTGGGTCGTGTCGATGATGGGGGGATCCCCAGGCGCCACTTCCATCGAGGGCTCTCGATCACCCGGACCGCCATGGAAGTAGCTGCGATAAGCATAGTTTCGGCCAACGGACAGCGTCTCGACATCCGAATCGTATGCCACAGCGAGCATGCGCCCTTTGGCGTCGAGCGCCAGGACGCTGGCGAATTTCAGTTCGGCTGGGTCGTTCTTCCAGCGAGCCACATAACTCCCCAGCCGCTGCTGCAGGAACTCGTTCAATTCGACCCGGGCCGGTTCGTCCAGAAAGGCCGGTCGCAGCTCGGCGACGCGTTCCGGCGTGTTCTGGGGATCGTTGATTTCGCGGGTGCGCGGCAGGTCGGCCACGGTGACGAACCGGCGAACGAGTTCCTCGTTGGCCGCCTCCTGGCGGACGACGCGAAAGTAGCGTGCGATCTCCGCCTCGATCGAGCTCGCCGCAAACTTGGCCGCAAAGTCGTTGCTGACCCGCGCCCGCTCGCTCACAAAATGCTCGGAGTCCCGCATCGCACGCTCGTAGCCGCGCAGCCCGAAGAGCGTCATCACAGCCAGCAGCAGTACAGGACCGACGAATCCGGCCAGCATCAGCAGCCGGCGGTGCTTGGCCGCCTCGCGCGCGTACAACGCGTCCCACACCTCCTGGACATTCGCAAATCGCCGCTGGGGTTCTCTGGCCAGGCACCGGTCGATGATATCGGCTAACGCTCGATCCATCCCTGGCACGCGGCGATGCTCCGAAGGTAGCGGCGCCGCGTCCAGGGCTTTGCGGTACTCGGCAAGCCGCGCACTTAAGTCTCCGGCCTGCTCAATCAGCTCCTGCGAAGAGGCATCCCGGAAAGGTGGCTGTCCCGTCAGCATCCGGTAGCCGATGGCACCCAGAGCATAGACGTCCCACCGGACGTCCGGGACCGCCTCCAAATCCGCCTGCTCGGGCGCCATGTAGAACAAGGTACCGAGGGCGGGGGATTGCTCGTTCGACAAACGCGACTGGCCAAAATCAGCCAGGCGGGGCCGGTGATCCTGGTCCAGCAGGATGTTGGCCGGCTTCAGGTCGCAATGCAGGATGCCCTTGCCGTGCGCGTGGATCAGCCCCACCACCAGGTCGCGGAACAGTTCGGTCGCCTCAGCCACGTCCAGCGTTCCCCGGTCACGCAAATAAGCGTCGAGGGACCCGTTTTCGACATACTCCATCACATAGTACGGGGGCTCCGCATCCCAGCCGACCTTCAGCAACTGAACGACATACCGATCGGTCGACAAATAGACGAGCTTCTCGACTTCACGCGAGAGCAACGTCCAATCCACGCCCGACCGGTGCAGAAAGAACTTGATGGCGACTCGTCGGCCCGTGTTGCGGTCCAGCGCGATCCACACTTCCCCATAAGCGCCCCGTCCCAGCAGCCGCTCGGCATCGAACCCAGGCACCTCCATCGGCGGCCGAGTCCCGGCAAGACTTAAATCGCGCGCACGCGCTGCGTCCTCCGTGCTCTGTCGTTGCGTCTGGTCAAAGGCCATGCCGATATCGTACCAGCCCGCGAGGTCCCGGCTACTCCATGCGAGGCCACTCTGGTGTGCCCTGACCGTGCAGACCCGTTCTGCCGTGCGGGGCCCCGGGGCGTTTCGCAGTCGGGACGGGCTCGACTTGTGGTACGGCCCTCACGCCCTTTAGAATCCCGCCCATGCATGCGAACCGATCACCACGTCTGGCGCTCCACTGGCAGATTCTGATCGGGCTGCTGCTCGGCGCCTGTGCCGGCCTGCTGGCCCGAGCCATCTGGCCCCCCCACGCGGACGGCACGCCCAATCCGCTGCTGGCGTGGGGCGTGTACAACGTTGCCGAACCACTCGGCCAGATATTCATCCGCCTGATCTTCATGGTTGTGATCCCGCTCGTGTTTTGCGCTCTGGCGCTCGCGGTCGCGGAACTGGGCGACGTCCGTCAACTTGGGCGGCTAGGGCTGAAGACGCTCTTGTTCACCGTCGTGTTGTCGGGGGCATCGGTGGCCATCGGATTGACGGCCGCAAACATCGTCCGCCCCGGTGAGCGGATTGACGCATCGAAACGCAATGAACTGCGCGAGCGGTTCACGCGTCAACCGGTGGCCGCAGTGGAACAGGCCCAACGCGCCAAATCCCTCCGCGACACGCTGCTCGACATCATCCCGCGCAACCCCCTGCAGGAAATGGTCGGCGCCCTGGATGGCAGCTCACCGGGGGGCGGTATGCTCGCAGTGATGTTCTTCTCCCTGGTCTTCGGCCTCGCGATGTCCTTCGCCCCCGAACGAACGGCGACGCTGATCCAGGTGCTGCAAGGCGTGTTCGACACCGTCATGGTTGTCATCGGCTTCGCCATGCGTCTGGCACCCCTCGGCGTGGCCGGACTCATGTTCTCGCTCACCGCGGTCCTGGGGGGCGAGATCCTCATTTCGCTCGCCTGGTACGTCGCGACGGTCATCAGTGGACTTGGACTCCACCTGGTCGTCGTCTACTCCCTCGCCGTCTGGGTGTTCGCGGGTCGCAGCCCCGCACGCTTCTTCGCGGGGATTTCCGAAGCCATGTTGACGGCCTTCGCCACCTCGTCTTCGAACGCCACGCTGCCCACCGCGATCCGGGTCGCGGAGGAAAACCTGCAACTCCGCCCGGAAGTTGCCCGTTTCGTCCTCACCGTGGGCTCCACGGCCAATCAGAATGGCACGGCGCTGTATGAGGGCGTCACCGTGCTCTTCCTCGCCCAGGTTTTTGGGGTCGAACTGTCGCTGGTCCAGCAGATCACCGTGGTCCTGATGTCGATCCTGGCCGGGATCGGCACTGCCGGTGTTCCCGGCGGATCGCTGCCGCTGGTGGCCATGGTCCTCCAGTCCGTCGGCGTGCCACCCGAAGGCATCGGCATCATCCTCGGTGTCGACCGGCTACTCGACATGTGCCGGACAACGCTGAACGTGACGGGCGATATTGCGGTGGCCGCCTGCGTGGATCGCGCCGAGTCGCCCCGGCCGGCTCCCACCGCCACGTAGCCGCCAGTCCGCTCGCGAACGGCTTGTACGGCGCCCCATGCCGGCGACGAGGCCATCTCGCATGGAGCACGGTCATTCCTTCGCTTGTGCGCTCAGCCCGAATTCCCGAACAGGATGTGGCCCACGGCACCCACGACCAGGAACAACAGGATGGTGACGACGACAATGCCAATCAGACCTTCCATCTGCGGATTCTCCCGGAAATAGGAACAGAAGTGCGTCGAATATTACCCTCGGCGACGTGACGCGCGAAGGCCGCCCACTCCCGCCTTCGGTCAAGCTGGCAGCGACCGGGCGCACGGCTCCGCCACGCGGCTGCGGCCCACCCAACCCGACAGCGCCGCACGGATCATCAGCCACTCCTCGACATTGTCCCGGGTAAGCACTCCGACCAGACTGTGCCCCCGAAAAACCGGCAGCATCGAGTGCCCCCCTCGCTGCATGACGTCGCAAGCCTGCTCCAGCGGCATCGCCTCATCAACGAAGATACAAGACCGCCCCATCACGTCGCGCAGCGTCGCGTCAAGCCGCCCCTGTCCCAATTGCGACAGCAGATCGGCGCGGTGCACAACCCCTACGACGCGCCCCCGATCCACCACAGGGAAATCCTGCTGATGGTCCGCGAGCAGTTCTGACACGGCCTCAGCCACCGACGTGTCCGGAGGCAAACCACGGAATCGACGAGCCATCGCTTCTCGAACCGAGGCTCCGCCGACCAGGGACTTGCGCTGGACCTGCTGCGATTCGGAACGGGCGGCCAGGAAGACAAACGCTGCGACCAGGATCAGCGTCCAGTTCGTGAACAAGCCGACAACCGCGAACAGGACCGCCATCGCCTGACCGCCAGCCGCCGCCAACTGGGTGGCTTTCTCGTACGGCAACCGCATGGCAAGCAAAGCCCGCAGCACTCGGCCGCCGTCCATCGGAAACGCCGGCAGGAGATTGAAGATCACCAGCACCATATTCGTCGCAATCAGCTGCGACCAGAAACCGCTGAAACCGAGCGGCGTCGAAAGCGGCTCCTCCGCGCCGCGAAACAGAAACGACAAGGGCACCAGTATGGCGATGATTACCACGTTCACCGCCGGCCCAGCCAGCGCAATCCAGAACTCCTGCCAAGGATGCTCTGGCATGCGCTCCAAACGAGCCAATCCGCCAATGGGCAGCAAAATGATGTCCTGCGTGCGGATCCCGAACAGCCGAGCCATCAGCGCATGGCCGAACTCGTGCAACAGCACGCACACGAAAACGGCCGCCAACACGAGCGTACTCCCGACGACGGCCGGCCAGCTCGCGCCGCTTGCCAACTGCCCGACGGCCAGCACACTGACAAGCAGCAGAAAGGTCCAGTGCACCACCACCTCGATCCCCAACCACCGTCCGAGCTGCCAACCCGATTTCATAGCGAACTCCTCGTGTCCTACCGAACGCCCCACCCTTCTTCCTTATTTCTAGGCGTCGCCCGATCATTGACAAATACAAACTGTCAATCGATGTTATCCATAATTACTATACATGGCGGTCCCCCGCGGCCGGTGGGAAGGGGAGCGCCGCGAGCGGACCGGACGGCGGATCTCCGGTCCGGGCATCGCAGCCGAAACAATCAGGAGCCGACGACGGATGGATTGGATCAACTATCATCATTTGCTGTATTTTTGGGTGGTGGCCCGCGAGGGGAGCATTGTGCGAGCCTGTGCGGAACTGCAGTTATCCCAGCCCACGATCAGCGGGCAGCTGGCGAAGTTCGAGAAATCGCTACGTTGCAAATTGTTCCGCCGCGCCGGCCGGGGTCTGGAGATGACGGAAGAAGGCCGGCTACTGTTCCGCTATGCCGATGAGATCTTCACGATCGGGAGGGAGATGTCCGAGGCCCTGAAGGGGCGTGCAACGGGCCGGCCCGCGCGGCTGACCGTGGGCATCGTCGACGTGCTCCCCAAACTGGTCGTCTACCGGCTGCTGGAACCCGCCTGCCGTCTCGAGGAACCGATCGAACTGGTATGCCATGAGGGTAAGCTCGAAACGCTGCTGGCGGATCTCGCGTTGTACAACCTGGACGTCGTACTCTCCGAGTCGCCGGCCCATCCCCACACACGAGTCCGCGCCTTCAACCATTTGCTCGGCACCTGCGATATCACGGTCTATGGTACGCCGCAACTCGCCGAACGATACCGACGCGGATTTCCACAGTCGCTCGCCGAGTCGCCCTGGCTAATGCCGGCAGCGGGTACGGCCCTGCGTCGTGATCTCGAGCGGTGGTTCGACAGCCTCGACATCCGGCCTCGCGTCACGGGAGAATTCGCGGACAGCGGGCTGCTGAAGGCATTCGGTCAGGCAGGCATCGGCCTCTTTCCGGGCCCGACCGCCATCGACCCCGAGATCCGCCGCCAACACGAAGTGGAGGTTGTGGGGCGGATCGAGGACATCCGCTTCCAGTGCTATGCAATCACCGTGGAACGCCGATTGAAGCACCCGGGCATCCTAGCCATCTCCAAAATGGCCCGCGGCACGCTGTTCACAAGTTGATCCCGTATGCCACCATGCCCCGCCGTCGTGAAGTCAGAGTGCCACGACGCGGCGCCGTCGTGAAGGTGCATCGGCAGCACACGACGACGGAGCGTCGTGCCGCCCTCGGATCACTACATCGGCAAAAGAAATGTCAAGCAACGACCATTTCTATTTGTCGATATATCGTCACCGGCCTACAAAGCTGTGTACGACCTGCGAAACAACCGTCGAGCGGGCGGTTGGGCAGCAGGTCTCGTTCCTGCACGGTGACCCGTATGCAAACTCTGCTGCACCATCATTGGCATCACCTGCCTGCTCCGGACGTGCTCCAACTAGTGGACGGAGACCCGGTCCGAGGGCTGGACCAATTCGCGCTGGCCGAGCGGCAGGCTCACTTTGGTCCGAACCAGCTGCCCGGTCGGAGTGGTCCAGGCGCGGCGATACGGTTCTTGCGGCAGTTTCACCAGCCACTGGTCTACGTACTGCTGGTCGCGGCTTTGGTGACCGGGTTGTTCCGGGAGGTCGTGGACGCGCTCGTTATCCTGGCGGTCGTCGTCATGAACGCGATCGTCGGGTTACTCCAGGAAGCGAAGGCGATCAACGCCATCGCAGCTTTAGCTCGATCCTTGCCGAACGATGCCACCGTGATCCGCGAAGGGCAGTCCCAGCGTTGCAGCGCTGCGGAGCTCGTTCCGGGCGATCTGGTGCTGCTGCAGTCCGGGGATCGCGTGCCCGCCGACATGCGTCTGCTGAAGTCACGAGAGCTGCGGATAGATGAATCGGCTCTGACGGGCGAGTCGGTTTCCGTGGACAAGTGGGCCGAGACGCTACCCGTCGCAACAGCGCTCGCGGATCGCCGCAACATGACGTACTCGTCGACGCTGGTCACCGGAGGCGTTGGGACGGGGGTTGTCGTCGCCACCGGCGGGCGCAGCGAGATTGGCCAGATTTCGGAGCTCATTGCCGCCGATGGAGGCATGGAGACTCCGCTGATGCGGCGGATTCGGGACTTTAGCCGCATCTTGTGCGTGCTGATCGTCGCGCTGGCAGCGCTCGTATTCTTAGTCGAATGGTGGCGGGGACGCGATGTGCTGTACACCTTCCAGGTCGCCGTGGCCCTGGCCGTGGGCGCCATTCCGGAGGGATTGCCTGCGGCTGTCACAGTCCTGTTGGCAATTGGAGTCTCGCGGATGGCCCGGCGCCGGGCGATCGTCCGGAGGCTGCCGGCCGTCGAGACGCTCGGCAGCGTCACGGTGATTTGTTCTGACAAGACGGGGACACTGACCCAGAACGAGATGACGGTCCAAGCGGTGTTCGCGGGACAGCGCCACTATGAAGTTACCGGCACGGGATATGGACCGGAAGGTCGCGTCGCGCAAGCGGACGGACAGCCGGAGGATTCGTACGCATTGCACGAGTGCCTGCGCGCCGGACTGTTGTGTAACGACGCAGGACTCGAACGTATTGGGCCAGCGGTGCAAATCCACGGAGATCCCACGGAGGTCGCGCTGCTGGTCGCCGCAGAAAAAGCCGGCCTGCTTCGATTGCAGGAAGCAGCCACCCACCCACGGATCGATAGTATTCCCTTTGAATCGCAGCGACAGTACATGGCCACCTTGCATGCCGCCGCGCCCAACGAGTTGCCGACCATCTATTGGAAGGGTTCCTGGGAAGCGCTCTTGCCCGCGTGCCGAGAGATGTTGGACGGGGCGGGCCGCCAGGTGCCGCTGGACGAGGCAGCCGTCCGCCAGGAAGTGGAAACCCTGGCTGCCCGAGGACTCCGCGTGCTGGCATTGGCGCGCAAGCAATGCGCGGCGGAGGCGAAAACCTTGAGTGTGGAGGATGTCCAGTCCGGCTTGGTGTTTTTGGGACTGCAAGGCATGGCCGATCCGCCTCGCCCGGAGGCGAGAAGTGCCGTTCAGACGTGCCAGCAGGCGGGTATCCGAGTCAAGATGATTACGGGGGATCACGCTCGCACGGCCGTCGCCATCGCGCGCCAATTAGGCTTGGCGCATGTGACAGGGCCGAGCGGCGAGGAGCACGTGCTGACGGGCGAGCAACTCAGCCGACTGACCGACCGGGAACTGATCGACGTAGCGCGGCAGTGTCCCGTGTTTGCCAGAGTCAGCCCCGAGCAAAAGCTGCGTCTGGTGCAAGCGCTCCAGGCACAGGACGAGGTCGTGGCCATGACCGGCGACGGCGTCAACGACGCGCCGGCTCTGCGACGCGCCAACGTCGGAGTGGCCGTGGCGGTCGCGGGAACGGAGGTGGCGCGGGAAGCCGCCGACGTGGTGCTGACAGACGACAACTTCGCCACCCTCGCGGCCGCCGTCGAAGAGGGACGAGCTGCCTTCGAAACGCTCCGCAAATTCATCATCTGGACGCTCCCCACGAATGGCGGGCAGTCGCTGGCGCTCATGCTCGCCGTCCTGGCGGACGTTCCGCTGCCATTGCAGCCCGTCCAGCTGCTGTGGATCAACATGACCACGGCGATCCTTCTGGGCCTCACACTCGCGTTCGAGCCGGGTGAGCCGGGACTTATGCAGCGGTCACCCCGGCGAGTCCACGATCCTTTAGTGTCCGGCTCTTTGTGGCTCCGCATCGCGCTGGTTTCCATGCTTCTCTCGGCGGCTGCCTTCGGGTTGTCTTATTGGGAGCAAGCGAGCGGGGCCAGCCCCACCCAGGCATGGACGGTCGCCACGGCTATGTTCGTGGTTGGGCAGGCCTTCTACCTGCTGAATTGCCGGTCGCTGACACGTTCTGCCGCGTCAGTAGGATGGAGGAGCAATCCCTGGATGTGGGTGGGCATGGCGGGCATGCTGGTGCTCCAGCTGGGCTTTACCTACCTTCCCTGGATGAATGCCGCTTTTCATTCGGCCCCCATCGGGCTCGCCTCGTGGGTGCGCGTGCTCCTGGCTGGTCTGGCGATCTACGCCGTCGTCGGGATGGAGAAGTGCTGGCATGGTGAGTGGGGCGCGACGCTCCGCCGTCGTGGAATCAACATGGCAGCACACGACGGCGGAGCGTCGTGCCACACAGGATTTCACGACGGCGGAGCGTCGTGCCACACAGGATTTCACGACGGCGGAGCGTCGTGCCACACGGGGGGGCCTGCGAGCGTTTCGCGGATGAATGCCTCCAGCAGCGCGAAAGCGCGATGCTCGGACTCGCCGCCGGTCTTGTCCACCAGGGGACGGAGCCGCAGCAGTTCCGCCGCCAGCTCGTCTGGCGGCAGCAAATGGCGACGTGTGGCAAGAATCGCCGCTTCGATCACGGCATGTTTCGCGCGGTTGAAACCGAAGAAGTCGCGCAGCCGGCCTTGGTGTACGACGTCGCACTCCAAACGCGCCCGGGCTTCACTCAAGTCTCCGAAGCGAACGTGAAACTCGAACCACCGGCAGGCGCCAGTCAACACGAAACCGCGGACGACCGTCGCCGGCTCGACGGCGGGCTTCACTTGCAACCGGTTAACCGCAGCCTGCGCTAATAATTCAACGTCATCCGTGATGTGCAGGACTCCCTCGCGCGTACGCTGCAGGTTGGCGAAAGTCTGAGACGTTTGAAAGGGGCGTAAGGTGAAGTGCGTCAGGCTGGCATCGACCAGCGGACCCATGGGGGCCACGTGCAGGGAATCGTCGGCATTCTGCGTGGTAACTAGTCCTTCAAGAATCAGAGGCATGTCCGGGAGCGGGCGCTAAAAGGTGACAGGGCGGCTGGGAATCTCGGTCAGCGACACGACTTCTTCACGGTATTCTTCGTTCCAGGGCGGCAAGGAATTGGGACGCGGTAGGCCCGCAAGCGTGAGAAAATTCGCCAGCATCCGGTAACCGTGTTCAGTCAGGATTGCTTCCGGGTGAAACTGGACCCCGAACACCGGCGCCTCGCGATGCTGGATCGCCATGATCACTCCATCCGCTGTCCGAGCCGTCACGGCCAGCGAGGCGGGCAAAGTAGCAGGTTCCACCACCAACGAATGATAACGGCAGACGACGGTTGGATTCGGTACGTCCTGAAACACCCCGCACGCGTCGTGCTGGATTAGGCTGGTCCGGCCATGCATGGGCTCCGGAGCACGAACGATCCGGCCTCCTAAGGCCTCGGCAATCGTCTGATGGCCCAGGCAGACCCCGAGCAGGGGTTTGCGGTTCCAGAAGTGGCGAACAAATTCGAGTGACCGGCCGGCCTGCTGCGGAGCGCACGGGCCAGGGGACAGGACAAGGGCGGCGGGATCGAGATGTTCGAGATCCGCTACGGTGACGGCATCATTGCGCACGACGAGCGTCTCCTGGCCGAGACGCTGGAAGTAACGGGCCAGATTGTGCACAAAGCTGTCGTAGTTATCGACGACCAGAATCATGGGCAGATATTCCGCCTGCGTCGGCATGCCAGGTGGCAGCTTCCTGCGGGGCAGCCATCTAGGGTAACAAGGACCGAACGAGCCCCGTGGCCTTGTGCCACGTTTCTTCGTACTCGCGTTCGGCTTCGGATTGAGCGACGATGCCGCCTCCTACGGGCAGCTGCCACCATCCGCGGCAGACGGTGATGGTTCGGATAAGAATGTTCAAGTCGAGCGAACCGTCGAAGCCGAGGTAGCCGAGCGAACCACAGTAGGCCCCGCGAGCAGTAGGCTCCAGTTCCGCGATAATTTCCATGGCCCGGACCTTGGGGGCACCTGTGATCGATCCTCCGGGAAAGGCAGCGGGAATTACATCGAACGGAGCACAATCGTCGGCCAATTGCCCGCGAACGACGGACACGAGATGCTGAACGAACTGATACACTTCCAGCCGACACAGCTGCGACACGTGGATACTGTCGGGTCGGCAGACGCGCGACAGGTCGTTGCGGAGCAGGTCGACGATCATGACATTCTCTGCGCGGTCTTTCTCGCTCTGCCGCAGGTCGTCGGCGGCGAACAGGTCGGCTTCCGGTCGCGCGGTCCGAGGCCGCGTTCCCTTGATGGGCCGCGTTTCCACGCGACGGTGCGTGAGGGAAACGAATCGCTCAGGGGATGCGCTGACCACCTGGCCGTCTCCGATGTCGAAGTATGCGGCAAAGGTAGCCGGATTGCGGCGGCGCAGCCGCAGGTACAGCGAGACCGCGTCGTCTCGGGCGGGGAACAACAGGCGCTGCGCCAGATTCACCTGAAAGATGTCGCCCGCGCGGATGTACTCTCGAGCCCGATCCACGGCGCCGAGAAACTGTTCACGCGAAAAACTGCTCGTCAGGCCGGCCGGTCCAGGAGCAGGAAACTGAGGCGCGAGCGCATCGGGTGACAGCGGCGAGCCGCGGGACTCCGCAGAAGACGCCGGAGACGCCTGGTCGCGCAGCCACGCGCGAAACTGCTCGATTCGCCGGGCCGCGCGTTCCCGTCGACGGTCGGGCTCCCGTTCCGGAAAGCCGTGCGACACCAGCCACGCCCGCGATTGCAGGTGATCGTAGGCCAGCACCGTGTCATACAGTCCGATGGCGAGAGCCGGCACCCGGAATTCGTCGAATCGAGGCGGCGGAATGCGTTCGAGCGAGCGATTGAGATCGTAGCTGAACAGCCCCGCTGCTCCACCTTGAAAGGGCGGCAGTCCTGGCACGGAAGGTGCCGCATACGGCTGCAGAAGACCGCGGACATCCGCCAAACAAGCTTTCTCTAACGGGAGGCAAGCCAGGGCGAAAGGATCCGCCGCCAGAAACGAGTAGCGACCAAGCTGGGGATGGCGGAGCGCACTATCCAAGAACAAGCAATGCGGCTGTCGAGCCAAGCGGCAGAACGCGTCCTCTTCAGCGGGAGGCGGCGTGAGTTCCTCGACCAGCGGCAGTGGATCGGGCTCGCGGCCCCCAGAGCGGCGCATTATCGTCCTGCGCTCAGGAATTGCCGGGCGTACCGTTCCGCCTGCAGCCGGTTCGGAAAGGGCTCGATTGCCGGACGCGCCTGGCGACGCTGCGATTCGGGAAGTGCTGCGATCGCTTCCGCCGTCCACTTTTCGGCCATGTCCCGGGAATGGAACAACTGAGCATCCCGGCGCGACCGGCGGCTCAGCGGCACTTCCACTGTCGCGACAAAATGCGGCCACTCTTGAAATGGATCCGTGTACGGCAGCGACTTGAGATGCTTGACCAGGCGGGACTCGATCTGCGTGAGTTCCACGCCGAAATGATCGCGAAACGTCTGGAGATTCGCCGGGACCACACCCGGCGACACTGCCTCGCCGCAAGTCTCGAGGGGCCCCATGCGGCTGATGTGCCCCAGGAATGCGTGAAACTCGTCTCGCTGCGTCTTGGCGAGGAAATGCGTCAATGACCAGGCAGCGGCATATCCCGTCGACGTCAGACGTGCCGCGCTGACCGTGTGCTCCACCATTTGACCGTCCGGGGCATCCGCCGTGCGACCCTTCAAGTACAGTTCGAGCTCAAACATCCGCAGATCATTTACATGTCCTGCACCTTTCCAGCGCAATTTCTTGCCGAATCCTGTCGGTGCGTAATATTCCGCCAGCCCTTCGCTGAGCCACATCGGCCAGACGGACAAACGCTGCTGAACTCCGATATTGTGAAGAATCTGATGCGCTCCCTCATGGGCAATCGTCGAAATCGCCTGTTGCATCGCCAGTTCCGGTTTCACCCGGTACAGTGGCGACTCCTCGTACATGACGACGTGGTTGGCGATGGGGTCATAGTAGGCCACGATTCCATCGGGCATAGGGCGGAAAGCGTCGAATTCCTGTCGTGTGCGAAACATGATTGCCACCAACGGGAATTCGGGATCCTGGGTGTCCAGCTTCTGCTGGCGGCTGTGGCTCACGATGCCCGGCACCATCGACTCCAGCAGTCCCTGCGCGGCGCGGGCAAACGCCTCACCCGTATTGTAAGCGTATACATAGTGGCGCCCCTTCTTCAGTTTGTGCCCCGGCAATCGTGCAGCGAGCAGGGCCAGCAGTTCGTCCGCGCTGCAAGCCTCGAACCGCTGCTCCGTCGGCTGCGTTTGGGCGGCGGAACGTGCGGCCAGTTCCCCCGTGGGGAGTAATACAATGCACTGCTCCCCCACACGCACCCAAATCCGGGCCACGACGTCTTGGCCCCCCTCCTTTCCTGGTACCAGCACACACGCATTCCCACCGGATTCCACGCTGCCGGACGGTATATCCAGCCCCAACTCGCGTGGCGTTACGCGACGAAAGACGGGCGATTCCGCACAGCCCCAATTGGCACAGATCAGCCACAGTAATACGGCTGCGAAGCGGGCAATCCGGCGCATACACATGTTCCGACACTCAGGTCTGCTGGGAATAAATAGGACGAGCGGCGAACCCAAGGAACCAGACGAAATGAGCGAAACTTTTTCGCGCCATGCGCGTTTCATAATAGCAGCGCCGTCTGCGCGCCAGTAGTCACGCCGCTCGACTGCGTCCTCCGAACGGCAATAGCTCGACCTTGCATCCCCCCCCTTCTGAGCCACGCACCGTAAGTGGACAATTGCTGGTGGTCAAGTACGATGAATCGGAAGCCACAACGGGTCCAGGCGATTGAACCAAGCGCCTTTTCATGTAAGGACTTTACCTTGTTTCAGAATGCGACAAGTCGGCGCGGATGGGCATTGTACGCGACAGGCATCTGCGCAGTCGCCTGTTTTTTCTCAGCCCGGACCGTGTGGGCGGTGACTGCTAGCGGCGCCGCCGTAAGCCAGGGAGCGGCTAGCATGCGGGAGGTTGGGCAGCCCCGCGACGAACAGCGTGTGTCGCGTCCGCTGGTGCGGATAGAAGTGGCTCATGACGTGTTGACCGTGCCGCGGTTGCTCGCTCAGGTGACTATTCCGGCTCCAGCAACTCCGGCTCCAGCAACTCCGGCTCCAGCAACTCCGGCTCCGACGCCTATTGCTCCGGCCGCGGACACCTCTTCACCGACGGCCGCGGACGCAGTTCCCGCTCAGGACAGCCGCGAGTGGGCGGAAGGGGAACTGCGGTTGAAGTTTAGTTTCCAGCACACGCCGTGGAAGGACGTGCTGGAATGGCTGGCGGACCAAGCCGACCTGTCGCTCCTCGCCGAAACCTACCCGGTTGGCACATGCAACTATCGGGATACGCGGACTTACACTCCGGGGCAAGCGATCGATGTCTTGAATCGCTATTTGCTCCTGAAGGGTTACGTGCTCGTCCGGCACGAGCGGATGCTGATCCTGCACAATCTGGAAGACAAGCTGCCACCCGAGCTCGTGGAGTTGGTGCCGCTCGAGGAACTGGACGAGCGTGGGGACTTCGAGCTGGTCAAATGCCTGTTTCCCTTATCGAAGCTGGACCCCATGGAGGCGGAGGCCGAGATCAAGACGATGATTGGACCGGAGGGAAGCTTGGCTAGCATCGTGGTGTTGCCGAAGACGCGGCAGCTGCTGATCACCGAGACTGCCGGGCGACTCCGCCAGATTCGCCGGATACTGAACGAAGTCGAGAATCCGCAGGGGGGCCGCAATGAGGCCATCAAGGAGATCACCCTGAAGCATGTCGCGGTGGAGGACTTCATGTCAATGGCTCGGCAACTGCTGGGCATTCCCGAAGGACAGACGGCGACAGCCGATTTGAAGATGGCACTGGACCCGTACCAGCAGCGCATCTTGGCGACGGGGACGCAGGAAGCCCTTCGCAAGCTGGACGACCTCGTACCGTATCTCGATCGGCCAGCCGGCAGCGCCGGGACCGTGGCGACGCGCCCCATCGATCAACCTCAGTTCGACACGTATCCAATTCAGAACGCCGATCCGAACGGGGTGCTGCAGGTCATGCAGACGCTGTTGGCGGGGTTGCCGGGAGTCCGACTGTCCGTTGATCAGACGAACCGTAAGCTGTACGCGTTGGCCAATGGCGAGCAGCATCGGACCATTGCCGCGACGCTGAAGCAACTCGAGGGGGACGCAGACCAGACCGACGTCATTCAACTTCGCTTCAGCGATCCGCAGAGCGTGATCCTGTCGATCAACCAGTTATTTGCCACGACCGCCGCGACGGATAAGACAGGCGCTCCGACGGGCGTACCGAAGGTCGTCGGCGACCCCGCCACGAAGAAGCTGTATGTGCGTGGCACGCGCGGTCAGATCGAGCAGGTCCGTGATTTGGTCCTGAAGCTGGAAGG
>JBFWYF010000058.1:0-15878 GCA_050186685.1 Pirellulaceae bacterium | reverse complement strand
GAAACGGCCGACGGTACCTGTCCTACGAACGGTCCCACTAACCGCGTTTCGTCAAGTCCAAACGTCCCTCGCGGCTGGAGTCAAGGCTGACACCCGGTGCCGAGCCACCGTGCCCCGGCGACCGTGCGGCGGAGCGGATGCCGCCAGCCCCAGCCTGCGGCGCCGGCAAGCAGGGCTAGCCAAACCGGTGGTTCGGGAGTCGAAACCGGATCGAATGTTCCTTGAATCTGAATGTTGTCGAGTCGGTTGTTGCCGGTGGCACTCGTGGCACCTCCAAACTGGATTCGGAAGATCGCCTGCGGATTGTGGTCCAATGCGCCAATGCCCGTGAAATCAAATGAGACCACGTCGTAGGAGGCAGGCGGATTGTAGACCGAGCCGAACGGGTGGAAAATCGCCCCGCCATCCGTCGAATATAGAACTTGATTGCTCGAGAAGCCCGTCGACGTCTTCTGCGTCGCGAGCGACAGGACCAAGTTGGTGTGGTCGGCCGCATTAATTGCAAGATCGATGGTGCCCGTCCCATTGTTGGCCTGATTGCGCAGCGCCAATCCTTGTCCCGCCGGCACACCCGCCGTGGCATTGCGCGTCGTACCGGCCGCAAAGCTTATATCCGCTGCCGGAAAACGGACGGACAAGATCCCCAGACCGTGGTCCACCGCCAGATTCGAGTCGTTGAAATCCCACGCGGCGATCAGGTCCGCGCGGGCCACCATTCCCGCTCCACTGATCCAGCCTGCGACAAGATAAATGGCCGCCGACAGAAACCCAGGCGCCATGTGCGCACCAATCCCCACCCCGCGATACGCTGTTCGCGTCATAATCTGCCCCTTCCCGGTGTGTTCTGACCAGCACATGCCCCGGGTGATTTCCCCGGTATGCTGGTCCTGCCCCAAGCACCATACCCCTTCCGTCGGGTGATGGTGACGCCCTCGTTGATATGCGGAGATACACCCTCCTGTCAAGGGGTATACTAATACCGCTTTCCGTTCGTGATATCCCCGGAAACGCGCTTAGCCCGCACTGGACAGAACGGCACGATTCTCCGGAAACGCTTACTCGGCTGATACGTTCGACCGACGATTTCGGCGAATAAGTTTCCTCCGCCGCATTGCGACTTGTGCGCTCGAGCCCCCCTCAGTACGGTCGCGGAGCAGATGCTGGTCCATCTTCGAATCCATCCGTTTGGGAGCTTCCAATGGGAATACGAGGTCCGTGGTACGGCGCGATGCGGGCGGTCGCGTCGTGTGCGCTGGTTGTGGGGGGCGGGGCCGCGCTCATGCAGGGAGTGTCGAGTACCCGCGCCGAGTCGGCTCGTTCGGCGGTGACCATTCTGAACCCCAAACGGGACGGCACCGTCGGGCGGTCAGCGGACGTGATCATGAAGGCCAACATCCCGGGGCAACCGGTGGTCCTCGTCCGTCCGGAGTCGACCGGTGGTGTCTGGTACATCCAGCCGCCCGCCGAAACGACGGGCCGCGGCTATTTCAAAACGACAGCTCGATTCGGCAACGAACGGACAGCGGCCGGACAACGCTTCCAGCTTCTGGCCGTCCTCATCCGGACCCCCGCGGAATGGAAACTGTTCGAGGGGCAGGAGCACGTGGCCGCGCTGCCGGAATCGCTGATCCACTCGCCCCCCCTCTCGGTCGTACTCGAGTCACCCGTATCCGCAGACCGCGAGCGAGCAGGGGAGCGGCGCAGTTCGACGCCGCCAGCCCGGTTCGTGCTGCAGCCCGTGGATCAGTCCAAGGTGACGAGCCGCATGGAGGTAAGGGGAAAAGTGGCCGCAGAAGAGTGGCCGGTCGTGCTAGTCCGCTACGACGCGCCGAATGAAAGCTGGTGGGTCCAAGGACCCGCGACGCTGAACGGTGAAAGAGAGTTCGTGTGTGCGGCTCGTTTTGGTAACGAAGCAACTCCGTCGGGACACCGATTTCGCGTGATCGTGCTGGCGGTGCCGGATCGAACCCGAGCGAGCGAATTTCCCGTGGGGCGTGAACTGCGCGAGCTACCGGCGGACTTACCGCACACCGAAGAGATCGTGGTCGTACTCGACCGACCCGCCGCGGTTCCAGCGTTCCCCGTTCCCGTGACGAATCCGACTGCCCCGCTTCCTCGTGACTCGTCGGCCGTCACTCCCCCGTCGGACCCGCTGGTTCGTCGGCGCGCGATGTGGGTCTGGTCCGCGGCGGGCGTGCGAGACGACGCGAGCGAGCTGTCGCGCTTGATAGACTTCTGCCGACGAGAGGGGATCGGCGAACTCTGGACGCAGCTGACCTACCAACTCGAGCGACACCCCATCATCGGTTCCGCCCGCGGAGTTCTCCAGTGCCATATTCACCATGCTCCGCGTTGGCGGAACCTATTGCGGCGGGCTCACGAGCAGCGACTCCGCGTGCACGCGCTGGATGGGGCTCCGGAATTTGCCTTGTCTGCCAGCCACGACATTCCTCTGGCCGTGGCCGACGCTGTCCTGGCATTCAACCTGGCCGCGGATCGGTCGGAGCGGTTTGACGGCATTCATTTTGACAACGAGCCTTATCTACTGCTGGGCTGGGAAGACGAGGTGCGGCGTTCCCAGATTCTGCAGGACTATCGGTTGCTGAATGAAGCATGCGCTCGGCGAGCGGCATCGTACCGCAACACAACGGGCGAGGACTTTGAATTCGGCATCGACATGCCGTTCTGGTGGCCCGCTGCCGTTGCATCCGCTCAGAACTCAACCCCGGGATTTGCTCCAATTGCGATGGGGTCAGCGACTTGCCTGGATCTCGTTCAACACGTTGGAGTGATGGACTATCGCGACCAGGCGGAGGGAGCGGACGGCATTATCGCCCATGCGTGGGACGTTTTGGAGCGAGCCCAACAGGCTGGCCAGGCGGACGTATATGTGGGCTTGGAGACGGCTCGACCGCAGGCGGCGCACGTCTGGTTTGTGTTGGGCCTACCGCGAGCCGAGTTTGTCGCGGCCTTGCGTGGCCCCGCCCGGCGTTTCGCCGACCTGAGTCGCGTTGAGGAGTTTCGGCTCCGCCATTTTGATGACGGCGAAAGCGTGCATGTCGGACTGGAATTGCCTGACGCGCCTAACGCCGTACAGCTGCAATCGGTCAAGCAGACGCTGCGCGAGATCGCTGCCGTGCTGGGTGCAGGGACATTGCTGACAGGGGATGCGAAGTTGTCCGACCGGTTAGCGCAGGCGTGTGCGCGGCTGGAGCAGGAAGGCGGCTGGACGGATGTCTCCATACAACCGCTCGAATCGGTAACGGGGCGAGAGGGGTACGTGGGATTCACAGGAGTCTGCCGATCGCCATCCAAGATCACATTCGGGGACGATTCCGAGGCAGACTTCCGAGCGGCCGTGCAGAGTGCCGAGCATGTCCTGTCATCGCACGACCGCTTCGCGGGCATGGCAGTGCACAGCTACGAATCCTATCCGGGGGCTTCCGATGTCGCCGCTCGCCCCCCTGTCAGGGAATGAGCCACGGAATCGAGTTCGAAACGAGCACCTTCTTGACGCAGCCCGCACAATCTGAACTCCGAGACAACGCGCCACGAACTGTGACCTATTCTTCACCAGTCGCGACGGAGTCGAAGGGAGGGGGCGGCATGGAACGACCCGATCGACCGTCTCGGCAGCGGGGGCCGTAGGGCGACCGACCGGCATGGTTCCTGAAACAGCTCAAGGAAGTCAGGTCCCGGGGCAGATCGGGCTTTCCTTGTTTTGCCACCCTCAAACCCATGAAACCGTTGGACCGTCCGCTTCCACCTCCCCTGCCCGCGGCACCGTCAGGGCGGATGCGCGGGTTCTCAGCCGCCCCGCCGCAAGCGGTGGAGCAACCTGGAGGCGAGGCTCGCCCGGCGGCGGCACCGCTTCGAGCGGACGCTCCGGCTGCGAGCTCCCACGCATCGCTGAATGAGTTCATCCGCCCGGAGATTGGCCGCCAGGCCCATACCGGTGGCCCGTCGCCAGCGGTTGCCTTTCCCGCCCTGCTCGGACGGCCCAGGCGGTTGCCCGGAATCCCCGCACGCCCGACACCGCTACCCAAGCGTCCCAAAGGCCGCCTGTTTATGGGGGTCCTGCTGCTGAGCCTCTGCGCCGGCGGTTGCTACACGGCATGGCATGCCTTGTTCCGCTATGAAGCCTTCGGGGCGATCTCGGGGCGAGTTATCCGCGTCCCCGCCACGCATGGCGGCAACGTCCAGGCGATCCACTTCCGTGAGGGCGAGTACGTCGAGCAAGGTCGACTTCTCGTCACCCTCGAGAACGTCGAGCTCAATCAGCAG
This sequence comes from Pirellulaceae bacterium, assembly GCA_050186685.1. Classification (GTDB taxonomy): domain Bacteria; phylum Planctomycetota; class Planctomycetia; order Pirellulales; family Pirellulaceae; genus CAZFLF01. The sequence goes on along the minus strand of JBFWYF010000058.1, from coordinate 11,594 downwards.
CTCGCACGGCTGGGCGACGAACTGCGTATGGCCCAGGCGAATCTCGACGCGGAAATCTCGAGGCTGAACTGGCAGGCTCAGCAACAGGGCGACCGATCGCAACGTGCCGCGGCCGACTACCTGGAACTGTGCGGCGAGCTCGTTCAGGAACAAGCCCGACTCGACGAACTGCTGGCCCGCTTCGAGCGCGAGTCAACCCTGTTCGAGACGGGTGCGATCAGCCAGAACCAGCTCGACGAAACCCGGTACGCATTGCAGGGGCAGCAGGCGAAAGTTGCTAAACGCGGAGAAGGGTTGCAAGAGCGAAAGAAACTGGCTGAGGCCTCGCACATCGAGCCACCCACGGAACAGTTGAAGCCCCTGTTCGTGAAAATCGAAGTGCTGCAGTCCGAGATCGCGCGGATGCGAGATCTCGTCAAGCAAGGTCAGATCCGCGCTCCGGTCAAAGGTCGCGTGATTCGGTCACTGTACTTCACGGGAGAACGGGTGGATCCTTCGGCCGTCGTGATCGAGATCCTGGAAGAGGGCTCGCTGGAGGCGGTCCTCTATTTTCAGCAACAGGACGTGCGGCGGATTTCCGTCGGCCAAACTCTCTGGCTGCAAATGCCGACGGTGTCTGGCTCAGTGCGTGGAACCGTGACACGGCTGGAAGAACAGTATCACGACGCCCCCGCGAGCCTGGAGCGCCGCTACTGCCCAGGGGAGACGGTCTTGCCGGTTCATGTGCACCTGCATATGGATCCGCCGGCACTCCAGGAACTGCACCTGGGCAGTGAAGTGTGGCTGCCGCGGCGTTGGCCTTGGCAAGAGGTGGATACTCCGCTCACCACGCGACCTGAGACGGAGGTCAGCCGCCCACCGCGTTCCCAATCCAGCACGACAGCTCTGCCAGCAGAAACCGTTGACTCCCCGACGGTGAATTCTGAGGACGAACATGAAACTTCTACTGATTGACGACGACGCCACATTTGCGCGCCAGTTGTCCGCGGAGCTGCACAGCGAAACGGCCGGTCAAGGTCGAATGGTGCACATGCTGAGCGCGGACGACGGCGCGGAGTTGGCCGCCCGTGTGCAATTCTCGGCGATCCTGCTATCGCTGACTTCCTCCGCGAACGGCCTCGATGCATGTCGGCGTCTGACGTGTGCGGCTCCCCAGGTACCCGTGCTGGGCATCGTGGCCGAGCCTCCGCCCGCACCACTCCGCCAACAGATGACGGGGGTGTTCGCCGACGTGATCGTCAAGGACGATACGACGGTTGCGCACGTTCTCCAGCGGGTCCGATCCGTCGTCCAACGCCCACAAAGCCGCGCGACGCATGAAGCCCAACCCGTCCCGCGTCCGGTGCGCACACGACTGTCACTCGGGACCGTATCGACGAAGCCGTTGGCGGCGGCGAACGTCGACGTCGGAGGCGGACTCGCCATCGGGTTCCGGCCGGAGCCTCCGTCCGAATTCCTGTACGGCGAGCAGGTGAAGGCGGGAAGGCCCTTGCGTGTGTTGCAGGTCGATGGCGACGAAATCTATGCCAACCTGCTGCAATCGTCCCTGTCCGCGACCATGAAAGTGCAGTGCGATGTACGGCGGGTCGGCCGCCTGGCGGACGCACTCCAGTGCCTTGTCCAACAGGCCTACGACGTCATCGTGGTCGAACCATCGCTGCCCGACTCGGATGGCGTCGAAACACTGGCTACGCTGCGCCCTTATGCCGACCAGTCTCCCATCGTCGTGGTCACGAGGGACGAGGACAAGGCTCAGACGCTCGAAAGCCTGAAGCACGGCGCCCAGGACTGCCATTTCAAGGGCCAGTTGTCGCCGGAAGATCTGGCACGATCGATTCGGATGGCGATCACGCGGCACCAGTCCGCCGCCAACTTTGATCGCAAGCGGGCCAGCAAATCGTTGGAGAAATCGCGACAGGCCGGAGCGGATGGAAAGCCGTCCGACCGGCGAGCTCAACCGCGCTATCTGCTTGCCCGTCCCTTGATTGCGATACCGATTTATGGTGATGGTCGGCCTATGGCATCCTTCCCGTTGGAAGGGTTGACGATGGACGTGAGTGCCGAAGGGGTGGGCTTCGAAGTCAACGGGCTCGACCGGCTTCCCGGCCAGCGACTGATCTTGGGAATCGAGGCAGACAGCGGCGAACTTCATTTCGCGACCATCGATGTCCAGTGGTCGGTTGGCTCGTCCCGCGGATTGCGGCTGGGTGGCAGACTGGCGCCGGCCGAGCGCGACCTGCTGTGCCTGCCCAACTTGATGCCGCAATTCCAGCCCGCCACGCGCCGCTTTGAAACCGGATTGCCGACGGCGGTCCTTCAGCAATGGGCGCAGATCGGCATCTGTCACCCTGCGCTAGTCGACCGCCTGATTGTGTGCCCCGACTGCCGGGCCCTTCCGTCGTTTCGACACGGCTGTCGCGCGTGCGGTTCCGTGCGAGCCGAATGCAGCCAGCTGATTCACCATTTCCCGTGTGCGCACGTCGGACTGGCCGCGGATTTCCAGGGCGATGAGGGATTGGTCTGCCCTAAGTGCCGGCAGCACAATCTGGTCGTAGGCTCGGACTTTGAGCACCTGGCGGGACCCTATCAGTGCCTCGACTGTCATTGGACCGACACCGAGTTCGAGTATGTGGGGCAGTGCCTGGTGTGTGACCTGCGCTTTCCGCTATCGCAAGCGGCTCACGAGGACCTGATTGGCTACCATGTTCAACGGCTGGATCCATTGGCTCTTGTCGCTGGACGCTGAGCAACTGGCATGGTTGCTGGCGCCCATTCTGTTGTTTGACATCACGCGCTACTCGCTGGGCGCCGTGGGGCTTTGGTTCGTGGACTTTACCGCGTTATTGCTTCGCCGCAGTGGATGCTTCGCAGCGGATCCGTACGAGACTCAGTACGCCCACTGCCCTTCCATCTGTGTTGTGATCGCCGGCCTGAACGAGGCGGACCGCGTGGCGCAAACGCTCGCTTCCGTGCATGGCACCTACCCCCGCATGGAAATCATCGTGGTGGATGATGGCTCGCAGGACGGGATGGCGGATGTCGCTCGTCAGTTCGCCGATCAGCATCGGGGTGTCCTGGTATTGCGCAAACCACATCGAGGAGGTAAATCGTCGGCACTCAACTTTGCGATCCCGTTCACGCAGGCCGAGATCCTGGTGTGCGTCGATGCCGACTCTCACTTGGCGGAAAACGCGCTCTGGGAAATCGTCCAGCCGTTTCGCGACGCCAGGGTCGGTGCCGTGGCGGGAACCGTTGTCGCTCGTGAGCCGTTCGCTGGCTTTGTGAATTGGCTACAAGCGCTGGAATACCTGCGTTGCATCTTTATCGGGAGGCAGGTGTCCGCCAGACTGGGATTGCTAGGCATTGTTTCCGGCGCTTTCGGCGCCTATCGGCGCGATGCCATCGGACGGCTGAAAGGATGGGACGTCGGTCCCGGCGAAGATGGCGACGTGACGCTCCGGCTGAGAAAGTCGGGGTACCGGATCGCGTTTGCACCGTATGCTCAGTGCTTGACGGCACTACCGGCCAGTTGGTGGCGACTCGTGAAGCAAAGACGCCGCTGGGAATGGGCAGTGGTAACGCACGAGTGTCGTAAACACATCGACCTGGCCAACTGGCTGGATCAGCACTTCCAGTGGCCGAATCTGCTCTTGATGCTCGAACGGTGGGCGTACAATGTCGCGTTTACGTATGTCTTGTGGGGGTATGCTGCCTGGACCATGTGCCACTGGCACGAACATACCTGGAAGCAGATCCTGCTGTACTACCTGGCCTATGTGGTGCTGGAACTGCTGAATGTCGTCGTCATTTTGTACTATTCCATCTCACCAGGACGCGACTTGCTCGTGGGTCTCGCTGCGCCGTGCATGCCACTCTACAACGTGCTGATGCGCGCCGTGACATTGTGGAGCATCACTGAGGAGATCCTGACGCGTCGTTCGTATCGAGACGATTTCGTTCCCGAGCATGTCCGTGCGGTGACGTGGCACTGGTGAACACCCCATCTGCGGCGACCGCGGGCGACCGGCGAATGCCGTCCAGCGGAGGGGCCGATGGCAAGGAATCTGTTTCCTCCACGATCCGGCCCGCGGTTGCTCTTACCAGATGAACTCGATACCCGCGGTTCCCCCGTGGTAGAACGTGTCGCCCTGCCCATCGAAGGATCGACCGGTGGTGGTCGCGATTGGATTGCGGATCTGCTCGGTCGCGATGCCCAGACCGTAAATCCACAGGAATTCATACCCGGCCCGCACGTTGACGCGAGGCGAAATGGCGTATCGAACGTAGGCGCCATATTCGACCATGGCAGCAAACTCGAGGTCTTCGGCCGAGTTATCGAACTGCACAACGCCCGCGTTGCTGAGAAAGACGTTGGATTCGCCGATGTTGGCGAAGAGACCACCCTTCAAGGTGCTGTCCACGGACCAGCGATCGATGGGATAGAGCAGGTCGATTCCGAGTTGCGCACCGATCAGGTTGTTGGTCGTATCAATGGTGAACAGGCCGATATCGACGTTATTGGCGTCCACCGATCGGAAGTCGAAATCCTCATCGACGTGGATCCAGCGGATTCCCGCGGAGGTGGTGAGCACATCCCAACCCCACCATTTTTGAACCGCTTCCACGCTCTGCAATCGGGACTGGTGAAACTGCTGGTGCTGGTTCGCTCCGTTGAAGGCAGACAGGTTGATCGCGGGACTGCCGGCCACGAGCAGTGTATTCAGCGTGCCGGGGGCATTGGCGAGTCCGCCTTCTTCCCATTCGAATATACCGGTATAGGTGACTTCCCAGCCGAGCGTGCAATCGTACTTTTGACCGATGGTCAGCCGCCCGCCTTCGGTGTAGTCGAAGTCACTCATCCGAATGCCGGAGGAGAGGGTCGCCCCCGTATCACCCTCCCGGTTCATCATCAGGGCCTCGACGCGTGTGCGCCAGGTGGGGGGGCAGCCCATTCCGCAGTCCGCGGAGGGCGGAGCTCCCCAGCCGTAATTGTCGTAGCCGTAGGTTTCCGGCGGCCCGTACTCATAGCCAGGCTCGACCACCACGGGCGGTTGAGCCTGCGCGTCGACCGCGGTGTTTGCCAGGGAGTATCGCGGGTCTTGTGCGTCGACTCGTCCGGTGGCGACAAGGCCGAAGATCGTGCCTGCCAGTACCGCGGACGCGACAGCTCGCCGAGCATGTCCAGCGATGAGGAAGAGGCGGTCGGTGGTTTGCCGAGCGATTTGTGTGTCGTTCATGATGACGGACCAGTCTGCTTGAATCGGAAGCCTGCTGCTGGCCGAGCCAGCCGCACACGGATGAGATTAACGGCCAAGGACCTGGACGCGATCCACGACGGGGACGAGTCGAACACTGCGAATGAGTGACAGGATCTCCAGGGCTTGCTGGCGATCGGTCGCCACTCCCTGGACAACGACCTCCTGGCCAGCCGATGCCAGGGTGATGCGACTTCGTGGGTATAGCTCACGAATCAGTCGGTTCAGCGCGGCGTCGTCTTGCTGGCGGCTCGCGCTCTGGGGATCCCCGTCGACCCGGACGCTCCACAACTGCGGCTCCGAACTGTCGGCCGTCCACACGGCCAGCCGCGTTTCGCCTTTTCGCTTTCCGATAAGCGAGACTTCGGTGGACGCGTACTGCAGCGTCTCGCAGATCTCCGGATTCTGAATTTCCATCCGGGTCACGCGGGACTTCAACCGCAAGGGCATCGTCTGGCGATGGGGTACCACGAGCACGCCGGGCAGCTGCGAGCGAGCGGGCGATGCATTGCTTATAAACTCTGCGATGGGAGCCGGCTGACCGGCATACCTGGCCAGCGTCTCTTGACGGGGAGCGGCCGGCTTGATCGGCGCCGGGGACTGTTCGCTGGCGTCCGGCGGATTTGTCTGGTCCGCCTCAGACGGCGGTACCGGTTCGGAGGCCTTGGCCTCAGGCAAGAGTTCCGGCTCCTTCTCTTGCTGCGCCGTTGGCGACGGTGCCGGTGCCGCTGCCGGACGATGAGATGTGCCAGGCGTCCAGTTGCCCAGGTCCAGAGTCGCCGGCGGCTCGAGCTGGGCCGGTTCGTCCGTGGCGGGCATCGGCACTGGCAGGATCGACGGTTCCTCACGAGCGGTGGTTAGCGCGCTTTTCGCGGCCGCCTGGCGATCGGTAGGGGCCAGCCCGTCAGCCTGGATATCGGGCGGCGTGAGAAGCGCCCGCGAGACGATGGGTGCGAAATTGTCCTGGGGCTCCGCGGGGGTGACGGGCGGAGTCGCAGACTGCTTGGGGGAAACAGAATTCAGCGGCACGATCGGGGCGAGGTTCGTCTCGCGTCGCGGGCGGGCCGGAGCGATCGACGCACCCGGCGCCAGATTGACAATCGGAGCAAGATTCCCTGCCGGAGCGACTTGGCTTTCGGGATCGCTCTCGGCTTCGAGGGGGCGAGCGATCGTGCCCAAAGGTACAGCGCGGAGTGGAGTGATCAAAGCCCGGGGCGGCGTCACCGAAGGACCCCGCAGGACGTTCGTAATCAGGCCGCCGCCCTCCGCCGGGGAAGTCTTGTCGCCGGCCGGCAACGCCTGGTTCAAGGTGAATCCCACGACACACGAGGCGAGCAGAGTCTTGAACCACTTCCGCTTCCGGGCGGCTGCCCGGCGAGTTCGCAAGGAACGGCTCATTCGCGGCTGAGGAGGCATGGAAAGACTCCCCCAATTGGGCGCGTGTTTTGATGACATGGGCGTATCTCGACTTCTGTTTAGGCGATAAGACCAATCGACGCTCGGCAGCGATCCCACGGACCACTAGTCGTTCCGCAGGAGTTCGACGATGCCGTAGGTGAAGAATGTGCCGAGACCGAAGTTCAGCAGCTCTTCCGTCGGTTTATACTGCAGGATCAGCATGTCACCCGCTTGCACAAGCGGCCGAGCCGCCGGGTCGTTGATAGCACGGTTCAAATCCACCGCGATCGTGATCTGCCCATTGCAGGGTGTCCTTCGGAGGATGAACAATTGCGAGGGGGGCACGCCGCCGATACTGTTCACTCCAAACCCGCCTCCGAGTTGGGTCGAGCCAGGGCCGGCCACGCTCTTGCCGACCACTGCGATAGCACCGAGCACATCCAGGTCGTAGTCTCGTGGCAATTGATGTTCACCACCTCCCAGCAATCCCCCGGTGTAGAACACTTCGCGTTCGCGGCCCTCGATCGACACGATGTCGCCTTCTTCCAGGATGACGTCTTCCGGTCGGAATTGGGGGACGGCGCCGGGCTGCAGTCGCAGGGGAATCCGCAGAATGGCCGGATCATCTGGCAGCGGCGGCCGGCAGAGACAGGGTTCCACCGGCGTGGAGAAGAACTCTCGAACAAAGGCATCTCGTTTCTGAGCGTCCAGGCGACTGGTCCGAAGCACAAGGACTTCGTTCTTGGCATCCAGCCCGGGCAGCCCGCCCGTGGCGGCCAGGGCATGCAACACATCGTTCTTGTAGGCCTCGAGCTGCACGACCTGCCCTCGCGTGGCATTCGCCTGGGGCACGATGACTCCATTCAAGGACGCGGCCGATTCCCGCACGCCGTCTTGCCGCATGACCACGACGTTGATGGTCCGTTTGCGGATCAACGTGACGATAATGCGGTCCTTACCCTTCGGCAGAATCTGGCTGTCGACCGTGTAGGCCCGCCGAATCACGTTTTCGATCTGAGTGAGAGTCAGGCCCCGGGCCCGGATGGCCGGAATCAGAGGCAGTGCCAAGGTCCCGTCTTCGCGAACGGGAATAGGAAACCCGATCGCAGGCGGCAGGTCCGACCCCAGTTGCGGCATATGCACCGGAGGAGCCTCTTCCGGATTCCCGAGCACTCCCTCGACGTAGATGCCCAGGATGTCCTCCGCATCGACCAGGTAGTTGCGCGGAGGCTCCTGCCCCAATCGGGAAATATCAATGGGAAGGAGGTTGTTCTTGGGGGGCGTCAAAAACTGTGCTGGTAGCCGGTGAGCCGGCACTCCGCTGACAGATGACGTCAACGACGTGCAACCGGCGGCGGACAAAGACAGCACAGCGATCCCCAACAACACCGTGATTGGCAACGAGCTGACGAGGGAGACACGCGCTCGTGCGAGTCGATTTGGGACGTGGGTCTTCATGACGAAAGCTACCTCGTTCAATACTCAGGCTGAGTGATCAGGCGTTAGCGGGAAGGCGCCCAGGGGCCGACAGACGGACTCATGGACGATGAGGCGACGGGAGCGAAGTTGGTCGTCGGCGAGGGGAAGGGATTGCTCGACGCCCCGGCAGCCGTCTCGTGATAGGCCGCCGGCATAATCGTCTCCCCTGGGATGCTCGGCGACATGAAGCCGGCACCGGGCATGGGTGGCCAACTTGGCACGTGGGTGGGCGCAGGTGGCGCCACGCGCGTTTGCGGATTCAGCACGGGTGCCGGATCCTGTACCTGGGGCAACGGAGCTGGAACCGGCTCGACCGGGGCGGCTGGAGCGACGATCGGTGGGGCGTCTGGCGTACCTAAGCTGTACTGGAACTCCGGCGAGTACTGCCGTTCGATGGCATGGGATACCTGGATCTGCTGGTACAGACCGGCTCCGTCTTCTTCGGCGGCCTTCGCGCCATAGGGGAATCCGGAGAACCAGGCGGCGACCTGCCCCTGCCCTTCCGGAGTCTGATACTTCCAACTCCAGAACTCGCGCGGGGCAATCCCAGGTGGGCAGCCATTTCCGCCCGACGCAACGTTTTCATACCCAGCCCGAAAACCCGCGCCAAAATGCGAGAAATAGGGCTGTCCCACGAACTGAGACTTTCGCTCGTACCAGGCCTGTCTGGCCCAGACCGAGTTGCGCCAGCCCATGACGAAGTCGTTGGTGGCGTCGTTGTAGGCGAGATAGTTATCGATGCCCTGGAATAGGGCACATCCTGGGCTGCTGGCCAATAGGACCACGGCGGCAATAATGTGCCACACCGTCGGCGCCAGAATCCCGCAATGCCCCGTTAGGTTGTTCGGCATGATTTCCCCCCGATGATCGCAATCCAATCCGCACGTCGGCCCTCACACTTGCGGGACGCAATCTGTCCGCACCTGGATGGGCCTCCCGACGGCTCACTGTCTGTATCGCCCGGGAGGATGGAGCGGATTTAATGAATCCTCCGCATAATTTGGTGATATCGCTTGGCAGTTTGGTAGCAATGGGCGACGCTCACCGCTATCACCTTGGGGGATGACGAAGGGGAAGGTGTCCCCGGTCGCCGGCGCGAGAAAATTCGATTATTGCCACCTCGGCGCTTGTATCTTCCCGGGACGCTAGTAAAATGTGCGTTGTTTGAATAATCTCCGCAAAAGTATTCTTTTGACTCAAGAGGTCGCTCTGATGGCGCGTTCATCTTTGACGATGGTGGCGGCGGTTCTCGGGTGCAGCTTGGCTGCGGACTTCGCCGTGGCTCAGTCCGTGCGAATACCACCTCAGGGGCCCGCCGTTTCGACGGCCAGGTTTCAGGATCCCGGTGTTCGCATGCAAGGAACGGCCAATGGGTTTCGCATGCTCGCCACCGGAATGACGGAGGGACGTGTGGGAACCGTGGATCCGGGGACGTTGGACTTAGTGCCCCTGGGCAATTGCATTGTGACCTTCATGCAGAATCGCCGGGTCGTGGCGCAAGGCCGCACAAATGCCGAAGGCCGTTTCGCGATTCGGGGCCTCAGCCCCTGGGCGGTCTATTCCGTCATCGTGACCGGACCTGGAGCGGTCGGGATGGTGTCCGCGCCAGTCTATCCCGAGGTGATAAATGGGGCCGAAAAGCTCTCCGCCCGTGAGCGCCAGTTGGCGGAGCACTTTGTGTCCGCGAAGCTGGACAATGGCAACGGCACGATGCAGGTGCAGATGATTCCGACGGATGACTTCGTCCAGGCGATGCAGTCCGGCGTGATGGCGGATGGCAATGGCGGTGGCGCGGCGGCAGCGGGACCAGGGGCCGCACCGGGTGGTGGTGGCGGTGGTGGTTTCGGAGGAGGCAGTGGTGGCGGTGGTGGTGGCGGCGGTGGCGGCGGCGGAGGCCTGGGCGCGTTGGGTGCCGTAGGGGCTGCGATCGGGTTCGCCGCCGGTGCGCTCGAGGGCGACAACGAGTCCAGTCCAGCCGGCTTTGGAAACTGAAATCGGAATGCTTCGACCAGTGAAAGGCCCAGCGAGAATCGCTGGGCCTTTTTTGTTATCTGTCCGCCGAGAGAGGCCCGTTCTCCTAGCCGCCCAGTACGCCTTCCTGGCAGATGGCGGCATACGCGTCAGCGAACACCGGAGGCACGCGTGCTGGCGGCCAGAAAATCTCCTGACGGATGGAGCGGATGATCTCGCAGGCTGACTGATCGGCGCTCGCCAGGCTGGCTTCATCCCAGTCCGCCGTTACCATCGCGACGCGGCTCGTGTCCTTAGGCAGCAGGATGTAACCGACCTGCAGGGGACCCGAGATACCTGCGGCCGCCGCCAGGTGGCGGTAAAGGGGCAGCTGCCAGTCGATCCACTCTCCGTGTTCGCGGTGCGTCTTGTCGGGGTCCAGCACGCTGTCCGATGTCTTGTAGTCCCAGATGATGTGCTGCCCCGATTCGACATGGACGTCGATCCGGTCCATGCGTCCGCGCAGAAAAAATGGAGTCCCGTCGACCAGGAGTTGTGCTGGTCGGTCGGCTGGGGGCGAGATCTCGGTGCAGGCGATTGTCCAGCCCGCAGCGGCACGCTCGGCCTGCAGGGGTGCGAGAGCTTTCAGTCGTAGTCGCAGTTGTTCGATCTGGACCAGCACGGCGGGCAAGGTGTGACGGCCATAACGGCGCGCCGCGCAGCGGTCGAGTTCGCGGCTCAGCAGCGCGGCGATCTCGTCCGGGTCCGTCGAGTTGCGGCGGCGATGGCGGCCAAACTCCCGCAGAACGTCGTGAGCGAGGTTGCCGAACTCCCTACCATCCATTTCATGAGCGTCGTCGTCGATCGACTCGAGTCGCAGCACGTGCCGCAGGTAGAACCGATAAGGGCAGGCACGGTAGTCGCGGAAACTCGTGACGTTCAGCTGGGTCAGCGGAGCGGTCAAAGGCCGGGGCCGAGGAACCGACAGTTGCCCGGCCTTCTCGCCCCGCGTCTCGCCCGCCGGGAAGTGCCGGCGCGCCGCGGATGCGTCCGCAAAAAATGCGAGGGCCCGACGTGCCGCGGACACCGGATCGGTGGCAAACAACAGCCGGCTTGGGGCGAGCGGATCTCCATCCCGGTTACGGCGCGCGACGATCAGCCTGACGGACTCGCGCGATGCGATGAGGCAATGGATGGCATAGGCGTCACGGGCATAACGACGCTGGTTATCGGTAATCCCCAACTGCTGGCGCAACGCATTGGGCAGAAAGATATCGGAGTTCACCGACGACGGCACGTGTCCTTCGTTGAAGGTGGTAATGACCAGCGCGGGGGCGTCGTCGAGCGGCAATTCCAGCCAGCCGAGGAGTTCCACCGCCGCGGGGTCGGGATGGGCGGGTGTCGTCTCCGAGCCGGCAGAATCCAACAGCCAGCGCAGCGCGGTCGCGGCCGCTACGACGGGCATAACGGACGCGGGAACCTGTTCCTGTTCCTGCAGGGCCGCGCGAATGG
>JBFWYF010000057.1:0-16061 GCA_050186685.1 Pirellulaceae bacterium | reverse complement strand
CCAGGATGCACCGTCGATGCGCAACACTTCGCAGCCCGATTCGACCAACCGGCGTTCGTGGGCCCGATCGGCCTGAACCGATGCCACGACCAAAACGGGGGCTTGGTCCGCAGTTCGTACCAGCTGGCTCGATAAAGGCAGACTGGCCGCGGAATCCAGTACGATACGGAGCGGCACGCGCGGTCCTGGCGGACGTGCGGTCAAGAGCGGATCATCGGCCAGGACCGTGCCGCGGCCCACCAGGACCGCGTCGGACTCTCCGCGTATCTGGTGCACGAGGCGACGCGATACCGCATTGGAGATCCAGCGGCTATCGCCCGTATGCGTCGCGATTTTGCCGTCCAACGTCATGGCCCATTTGGCGACGATCCATGGCTGGCCTTGTGTCGTCAGCTTCCAGTAAGACGCATTCAAGTCGCGTGCCTCGGCCTCGAGCAGGCCCACGGACGTGTCGACGCCGGCCTCGGCCAATCGCCGCAGACCGCCCCCCGCCACGGCGGGAAAGGGATCGCAGGTTGCGGCCACCACGCGGCGAATGCCAGCTGCCAGAATCGCCTCGGTGCAGGGGGGCGTCTTGCCATGGTGGCAGCAGGGCTCCAGCGTCACATATAGACGGGCTCCCTTCGCCGCGTCGCCAGCGTCGCGCAGCGCTTCGACCTCGGCGTGGGGACCACCAAAGCGCCGATGCCATCCTTCGCCTACAACACGATCCTGGTCGGACACAATCACGCATCCGACGACCGGGTTAGGCTCGACATAACCCCGCCCCCGCGCGGCCAGCTCGAAAGCCCGCCGCATGAAAGCACAATCCCGTTCATCACTCATCGACGTCCCGCATTCGGTCGCGGATTCGACACAAGACGAGTTGCTTCGTGTCGGAAGGGAGGCGGCTCAGTCGCGGCCTGGCAGCCACAGTTTCGACTCGCCTTTGGGTGCGGCGGCCGCCGAATCGGGTGTCCAAATCCCACCGCTGGGCGCCGCCGCCGCGGGGGCGGCCGGTCCATCATCTCGCGCCGGCGTTGTAGGGGTGCCATCGGGGCCAATAAATCCCAGCTCCTGCAGCAAGCTCCGGACCGCCTCCGCCACACCGGGTTCCTTGAGATGACGCGTCATCAGGAGGTTTAGCAATCGCTGAGCCGGCTCGGCCTGGCCCAGAGCTAACCGGATTTGAAGTTCCGCTAGATACCATTCCGCCGGCGACTTCTTGCTGGCGACTGCCGTCGCTCGCCCTTGTTCGATCAGGTCCAGCGCATCCTGCGATTTGGACGCCACGCGTGTGAGATCGCGCAACAATTGTTCGCGGTCAACAGGCACCGCACCTGCGGGACGTTTCAGCACCTCCCGTCCACAGCGGACGTAGGCCGACATGTAGCCGCCAAAGGCCAGGCGATTCAGGACGACCTTGAGTTGCTCGTCGGACAGCTGGCTGTAATCGAGCCGTCCCAGTTGCGGCAGGGAAGTTCGGTGCAACGGTGCATCTTTGTCCGCGGTGATCAGCGACCGTTCGGGGAGGTTCAGGGCACGTCGGAGCTCGTTGAGATCGATCTCGTGGCCGTTTTCTTCGGACATCAGTTCCAGATTCAGTATGACGCCCAAGACACGGTTTCGCAGCGACGGGTCCTTCGCCGCCTCTCGGACGGTTTTTCCGTCGAGCGAACTTAACCGAGCGTCCGGCCAGCGCGACAGATAGGTATGGCGCAGTTGGTCTTGGCGTAGCGCCTGCGCTTGGGCTTGCGTGAGGTTTTCAGGAGGCAGACGCTCCACATTGACTTCTGTACCCAAGCGGGGGACCCTATTGACGACTTCTTCCTTCGCCAGCGGTCCGATGAACTTCTCCCACCGGACGGCTATCTCATCGCGCCAACGCGCAAAGTCCGCGTCGCGGATCAAATGAAGTTCTATCCGTGCTTCCCGATCGGTTTGGCGCCCGAACAGAAAAGCTCGTCCGATCACCATCGGCAGGTCTAAACTCGACGACACGCCCTCCGGGCTCGTCACAACCGGCCTGTCAAGCACCTGGAACAGGGCGCGCGGGGGCGGCTCCCCATCATCGACGAGCTCAGTCAAGTCCCCGGGCTCTTCGTGTTGCCGCCGGTCGGACAGGAGGAACTCCAGAAACCGATCAAAGTCGGTGATGGGATACGTAAGCCGGACAAGGTCGACTAAGTCCGTATCATCTGTCCCCTTCAGGCAGGCGGCGAGAGCCTCTGCTTCCACGGCCTCTTCGAGGGACACATTCGGCAGTGACGCGTAAGTCCTCCATGCCGCGACCGCTCGCTCGTTGTGGCCCAGCCAACTCCGCAGGATGGCAATACTGCGCCACACGCAGGGTTGGTTAGGGACCTTCTGATTGAGCGACTCCAGCGACTCACACGCCACGCGCCAGGTTCCCCGCCGGGCCGCATTGACGGCCGCCAAAAATTCCCCCTGCCAAGGCACACCGGCAGGGCAGGGAGTGATCGACAAGTCTTCTTTTAGGACGATCGGAATGCGGCGATGAAGCCCGATCCGCTGCAGTTGCTCTACCACCGTCGCGTCCCGACCGCTGGCAAACCCGGCTTGGAGCAGCAAATGACCGCGCCCGGCCAGAAATTCGCCGGATTCGATCAGGAAGTTGCCGACGATCGCGACCGTGAGATAGACCGTCGGCGGGAAGAACTGGTCGATCTGCTCCAGTGCGTCCTGCAGGTGCTCGATTGCTGGCTCCGTTTCGCCCGAATGCACGTCTCCGATAGCCTGGAGCGCCAGTGCGACGGGACTATGGGGGAGAGCCGCCTTTAACTTCGCCGCCGCTTCTTGTGCCGCCTCCATGTTGCCGTGCGTCAGCTGCGTTTCGGCCAGCAGCGCCAGCAGTGCCGGTCGAGGCCCGTGCTGGTTGATGGCCCGGTGGGCCAGGTCGGCAGCGGCGACAAACTGTTCACCCTCCGCGGCTCGCTGCACTTTCTCCAGATCGTGCAATATGTCCTTACAACAGCAGAACTTCAGTTTCTTGCCGCTGCCGCAGTGACAGAATCCGTACGCGTCCAAGGTCATTTCGTAACGCCTCTGGTTAAGTGAGACTTCCTTCAGGCCGCGAAGCGGCGACGATTGTCGGCAATCAGCTGCAACAGGGCTCGATGCGGTTCGGCGAACTTCTGAATCCCTTCGTTCATCAGAAACGACTCCAGCTTGGCAAAGTCGACGAGACGATCGATTTCGGCAAGTGTCTCCGCCGCAGGCAGCTCGGCGACGGTGCGAGTGAACCGCACATTGCTCGCCGCTACCGCGTCATTCGTGGCCGGCGGATTCGTCTGAATACCGCTGCCGGCGAAGGCCGCCACGTACTTCCACGGTGAATCGCCCGCTTTCTTCACCCCCGTGCTGGCGAAAATGATCTCCTGCTGGCACGGAGTGGAGTGGGCTCGCCAGAACTCCTGGTTTTCGGACCAGATCCGCTTGGCATTCACAATCCCCACTTGGCCCTGAGCCGCCGGGCTGAGTTGCGGCACATGTTTTTCCGTGTATACGTCGACCCGTGACACGAAAATGCTGTACACGCTCTTGAAACCGTCCAGGTTGGCCCGCCGCCGCGCTCCGCGCCACACCGCGTCGCGTGCGTCGCGATATTGCTGCAGGGAAAAGATCAGGGTCACATTGAGCGTTACGCCACTGGCCGCGAGCTCCTCCAGGGCTGCCAGGCCTGCCGGCGTCGCGGGCACCTTGATCATCCGGTTCTGATGACCGCGAGCCCATTGCCGGCCGAGCTCGATGTACCGCGACACGCGCTTGTCGAATGGCGGCCCCAATTCCGGATCTTCCAGCAACGGGTCCACCTCGAAACTCACGTAGCCGTCATTGCCGCGAGTCTCGTGCCACACGGGAAGGAATACGTCCTGCGCCTGTCGCACGAGCTGGTCGGTCATTTGCCAGGCAATCGACTCGTCATCCAGTCCCTGCGACATGAATTGCTGTAGCGCGCCGTCAAACCGCCCGCTTTTGAGCAAGTCCGCCACGATGATCGGATTGCTGGTCGCTCCCGTCGCACCCCAGGCCCGGTTCGTCCGGACCAGTTCCGGGTCGATCGAATCCAGCCACAGCTTCGTTCCGGATTCGATCAAGGAAAGCAATGCTGGAGGTACAGGATTCTGCGACATTTTCGACACTCCCTCTGGATGCAACCCTTCCGTCGCCGCGGGGCTTCCGATGTAACACCCGGCTCTGCACCGTCGCTCTCCGACACCGCCGCCTGCTGGATCCGCCAGCCGCGTTACCCGCCGCTCTGATGAGACCGTTTCATTAGTCTAACGCAGGAATCCATTCCTCCAAGTGCGTCACAGTTTCGCCCCGAGCCCGGCTGTCGTGCCACCGCGACAATTGCCAGGCGCGTCATTCACCGGTTACCATGTTCGGCGAAATGTCCGTTCCTCTCGTTTGGATCGCCGAGGATACACTCCTCCCGGACCACTCGCCCCCGATGCGAGAGGGCCGGGGATGTGAAGGGACAGGCCAACGCTACTGTTACTTCCTCAGCGATCCCCTACACCCGCGTGGGAGTTCGCTATGCACTGGCCCGCCAACCTGTGTTCATCGCTGATCGTGTCGTTTGTGGTGCTGTCCCCGTGGGCACTCCGCGCCCAAGCACCGAGCGAGCTGCGACTGCACTCCAGGGTCCGTGCCTTGCCCCACACACTGCAGGGACCCTTCGTACGCAACGAAGACGGGTCGATCGTGGCGGTCTCTCAGGCCGATGCCTGGACCAGCCGCGATAACGGCCGGAACTGGGAGAAGCGGCCGCTGTTTTCCCCCGAAAAACCGGCCGCTCAGCCAATTATGGTCCGTGACGAATGTGCACTCTTGCGCACCCGGCGCGGCGTGATCATCGCGTCATTCATGAATGACCGCGAAAAGGTGTGGACCTGGAAGAACGACTTGAAGGACGCTCCCGGCGCGGTGCTGCCCACCTATGCCATGCGCAGCCTGGATGGCGGACAGACCTGGCAGGACGTTCAGAAGTTGCATGACGACTGGACAGGCGCCGTCCGCGACATGATTCAGACGAAGGAAGGAAGGGTCGTTATCGCCGCTCAGAAGATGCTGCACAATCCGGGCCGGCATGCCACCATCACGTACTGGTCGGACGACGACGGGATGACCTGGCACGCCAGCAATACGATTGACCTCGGTGGGCAAGGGCATCACGCGGGGAACATGGAGCCGACGTTGGTCGAGTTGCAGGACGGCCGAGTCTGGATGTTGCTCCGCACGAATTGGAGCGAATTCTGGTCCGCCTGGTCGTACGATGGCGGTCGCAACTGGCGCGTGCTGCAACCGTCGGGAATTGCCGCAAGCAGCGCACCGGCGATCGTGAAACGCTTGGCCAGCGGCCGCCTGGCGCTCGTCTGGAATCCGCTCTACCCCGAGGGACAGACCAGCTACAAGCTCTCCGGCGGAGACGGAATCTGGTCGGAGGTACCAGTCAGCAATCACCGCGAGGAACTCGCGCTGGCGTTCTCGTCCGACGAAGGACGCACGTGGAGTCCCCCCGTCGTGCTCGCCCGCCAGCCAGGCAAATGGCTTTCCTATCCCTATTTGTTCGAGTCCGCCCCGGGACATCTGTGGCTGACGACCATGCAGGGAGGACTGCGCGTGGAATTCGACGAGGCCGACTTCGTAAGTCAATAATCGGACGGAATCGAGTACGACCGCGAGTACCCGGAGCAGTCGTTCATGGACGACCTGTTTGGTTGCGGCGACGCGCTCGACGCGCCCCAGCTGGCTCAACTCGACCGCCACGGGTACGTGCTGCTTACCGGTGTCTTCGGCCCGGAAGCGATGGCGGAACTGGCCCTGCACCTGTCACGCGTTCTCGCGACGCGCCAAGAGTCGTCTGTGCTTCGCAGCCGGGGACAGGTCTACGGATCGCGAAATCTGCTCGAGACGGTCCCCGCCGTCGCCACACTGTTCACGCCACCCGTCTTGCGCGACATGCTGCGATCCGTGCTCGGTCCGGAAGCAGGGCTGGTCCGCGTCCTGTTCTTCGACAAGCCGCCCGACCGGTCCTGGTCTCTGCCGTGGCACCGTGATCGGACAATCGCCGTTCAACGGAACGATTTACCTAGCCCATGTTTCAGCAAACCCACCGTGAAAGCTGGCGTGCCGCATGTCGAGGCACCGGTGTCGCTTCTCGAAGCGATGTTGACCCTCCGTGTCCACGTCGACCCGATGACGGCCGACAACGGGCCCTTGCACGTCCTTCCCGGTTCCCATCGCATCCTGTCGGACCCAGCGGACGGAGTGCCCCGCGAGCTACACTGTGCTGCGGGAGATGTCCTGGCGATGCGGCCGCTGCTGTCTCACTCGAGCACCATGTCGCGCCCGGGTAATGTCCTGCATCGGCGGATCATTCATCTCGAGTTCGCCGGGTGCCCCGCGCTTTCCGACGGGTACGCATGGCACACCTTTCGGCCGCTGAAGGATATGCCGCTCACGAGAGGATGACGGCGCATGACCTGACCGGTAAGGTGAATCAACCGCACGTCGAGCTGGATGTGTCGCTGCCATCGGGGGGAGAGGCCAGATTGGACCGCTCAATGTGCTGGATCTTTTCGATGCGTCGGGCATGGCGACCTCCCTCGAACTCCGTGGCGAGCCACTTCTTGACGAGGCTGTCAACGCGCCGCTCGCCGACCAGATTGCCCGATAAGCACAGCACATTCGTGTCGTTGTGGCGGCGGCTCATCTCTGCTTCGATCTCGTCATGACAGACCGCCGCCCGCACGCCGCGAAACTTATTAGCGGTGATCTGCATGCCAATGCCCGTGCCGCAGATCAGAATGCCGCGATCCGCTTCGCCCGCTGACACTTTGCGCGAGACGATGCAGGCGACATCGGGGTAGTCGCAAGTATCCCCATTGTGCGTGCCCTCGTCCGCGATCTCATGCCCGTCTTGGCGAAGCCCCTCAATCAGCCTTGCCTTGACGTTGAATCCGCGATGATCGCTGCCAATCGCAATGCGCATGCCTGTCAAGCTCCCGGACTCGGTTCGGCAAAGGCTCCGAGACTCTGAATGTCCGGCAACCAGGCATCCAACTGGGCGTCAATGCGGTCTGCGCAGCGCCGATAGTACTCGATGGGACCACCGATCGGATCGGCCAGATCGCCTCCATCACGGCACAGCACGTGCGTCCGAGCGGCCACCGAAGGCCACTGCGAAACGATCGCTTCCCGATGACCGTTGGTCATGGTCAAGATCAAATCGGCAAAGCGTGCCTGGCGATCGACCAGCGGCTGGCTTTCATGCAGAGTCAGATCCAGGCCCCGGTCCTGCATTACCTGGACGGCCTCGGGCGTCGCCCGCCCGCCCGCCATGGCCTGCAGCCCGGCCGACATCACAATCACGCCGCGATCTTCCAGCTCGGAAACGTCGCACTGCAGCCTGGCCGCGAGGCGATGCTTCAGCAGGCATTCGGCCATCGGACTGCGGCAGGTGTTACCGGTGCACACGAACAAAATCAAGAAGCTCGCTAACCGCTTGAGAGCATTCTCGGTCAGCACGCCGCTGCGCAGTAACTGCCAGCCATCTGGCCGTACCCGGACGACGGACGACGGCTGCCCATAGCGACTGCGGCCGTCGTCAATCACTAGATCCACGTCGTTGCCAAGATTGGCCAGTACCTCCTGCGCCGTCGTCGCCTCCGCCGCTCCCGTTCGATTCGCACTCGTCAAGACCAGCGGGCCCGACGTCAGACGCAGCACGGCCAGCAGGAGGTCGTGAGCCGGGACTCGCAGTCCCACCGTGCCCTGGGGAGCTACCGCCGCGCAAACCTTAGGCGGCAACTGGTGCAACAGACTGTCCGGATGATCGTCGTCCAGCACCAGTGTAATGGGCCCCGGCCAGCACCGCCGAGACAAACGCTGGGCCAGGGGGGATAAGTGAGGCACGTAGTCCCACGCATCGTCCGCGGACTTAATGGCCAGCGTGAACGGATGCCCCGATTTGCGACCCTTGATTTCGGATAACCGATCCACCGCCTTCTCATTGATTGCACTGGCCGCCAACCCGTACACTGTCTCCGTGGGAAAAGCCACTAGCCTCCCTTCCGCTAACGCCTGGACAGCGCGGTGCACGACGTCACGCTGGTCGTCGGCAGTGCGAAGATTAATGACGGCGGCGGGCATGGATTTCCATTGTTGCCAGCGGGCTTGTCTCAAACTAAACGCAGCGCTATTCGTACGGATTCCCGTGGTAGCCGGCAGTGGCTTTCCGGGGTGCTTGCGACCGAGAGAGTCCCATCGCCAATGCCGAATCAATCGTGGCGGTTCCCCCGGGTAGTGTCAAGGGCCGAAAGATTGCCAGGCAATCCTAGATGATTTCCATGCTTGATTTTGCGACGACTCGCACCCGTGCCGCCTCCCCTGGACGAACGCTGGGTTCGCCCGTAAACGGGGCGCTCCCCTCCGCTTGGTGTTGCATTTTCGCTGGCCTCGCCGGGCTGAGCCTGCTCCTCCTGGCGACCACGGGTTGCACAGGAGGGGCTGAAGCTGGGAGACCGGATAAGATATGGGGGCGGCGGGGGCTGGGGGAAGGGCGTTTCCAGAAGCCGCGCGCCATCGCCATTGACTCCCGAGACGACATCTATGTCGTCGACATGACCGGTCGGATCCAGGTGTTTACCGCCGAGGGCGAGTTTTTGCGGTCCTGGCGGACGCCGGCCGTCGAGGCCGGCAAGCCTTGCGGGTTGTCCTTTGACCGCGCGGGCAACCTGCTCGTCGCGGATACCCATTATTTTCGGGTGCTCATGTACACTCCGGCCGGCACACTGCTCGAGGATCGAACGATTGGCGGCACGAACGGCCATGGCCCCGGAGAGTTCTACTTCTTGACCGACGTAGTCGAAGATTCGCGGGGCAACTACTACGTGTGTGAATACGGCGACTACGACCGCATCCAGAAATTCCGCCCTGACGGTCAATTCGAGCTGCAGTGGGGCAAGCACGGAAATGCGCCGGGCGATTTCGTTCAACCGCGAGGGATGGCCGTCGACGCGCGTGATCAGTTATACGTGACGGATGCCTGTAATCACCGGATTCAGATATTCGACGTGTCGGTGACGCCGCCCAGGCTTGTACGCCTGTGGGGCCGGGAAGGAAGTGGGCCGGGCGAGCTGCGTTATCCCTACGGAATTGAACTGGATCCGGAGGGCAACGTGTACATTGCGGAGTTTGGTAACAGCCGAGTCCAGAAGTTCACCGCCGAAGGAAAGCTGCTGGCCCAGTGGGGTACACCCGGTCGGCGGGAGGGGGAGTTGGATCAACCTTGGGCGCTGGGGCTGGACTCCCAGGGTCGATTGCACGTCGTCGATTCGTATAACCATCGCATCCAGCGTATCCGGCTGTGAAGATGGTGGGAAATGGCGGCGTGATGGTTTAGAATTCGCCGACGTTCGGTGGCGAGGTGCTGGGGTACCCATATGGCGGGCTGGGAAATTGGCTTCGACAAACCGTGGTACCTCACGCTGCTCGTGTTGGTGCCCCTCCTCTGGCTTTTCAGTTATCGAAGTCTGGGTGGGTTGGGGCGCATTCGCCGTGTGCTGGCCCTGTTGCTGCGCACCTCGGTCGTGGTGCTGATTGTTCTGGCATTGGCGGAGATCCAGCTGCTGCGGACGAGTGACAAGGTCACCGTCATCTATTTGCTGGACCAGTCCGAGAGCATTCCGCTCGAAACGCGGCAGTCGATGATCCAGTATGTGACGAACGAGGTGGCGGCTCATCGGCGCGACGATCGGCGAGACCGTGCCGGCGTGATTGTCTTCGGTCGCTCGGCGAACATCGAGATTCCGCCGTTCGACGATGATGTGGTGGCGCTGGGAGGGATCGAAAGCTACTTCCGTCTGCGCACGGATGCCACGAACCTGGAAGCGGCCCTGAAGTTGGCCAAGGCCTCTTTTCCCGAAGACACCTCGAAACGCGTGGTGCTCGTCACAGATGGGAACGAGAACGTGGGAGACGTTCGCTCCATCCTGAATTCACTGGCCGAAGATGGTATTGGTATCGACGTGGCCCCGGTATTGTTGGAATCACGGGCGGAAGTGTCGGTCGAAAAAGTCGTTTTGCCGTCGGATATCCGCCTCGGCCAGCCGGTCGATCTGCACGTCGTGCTGGAGAATCATGCCGCGGTTCCCGTGCGGGGCAAGTTGAAAGTGGTGCGTCGCATCGGCCCTCAAGAGCAGTTGGTAACGGAAGAAACCGTGGAGCTCCCCCCGGGCAAGACTCCCTTCCGGCTGCCGGAGAAGATCGAGCAGGCGGCGGTGTTCACTTACCAGGCCGATTTCTTTCCGGAGAATCCCGCAGATGACCTGATGGTGCAGAACAACCGTGCGTCGGCATTCACACACGTCCGGGGGAAGGGGCACGTCTTGCTGATCGTCAACTGGGAGGAACCGAATTCCCACGACCATCTGGTGAATCGGTTGCGGGCCAGCGATATCGAAGTGACCGTGACGACCAGCGACCGGCTCTATTCGAGCCTCGCCGAGTTGCAGGCGTACGACTGTGTGATCCTGGGCGATGTGCCGCGAAGCAGTGGGGCGGATGCCGATTCGGTTAAGAGTTTCAGCGATGCGCAGGTGTCGATGTTGGTCCGCAATGTCGAGCAGATGGGATGCGGGCTCGTCATGCTGGGCGGGCCCAACAGTTTCGGCGTCGGCGGCTGGTCCAACACGGAGCTGGAGAAGGCCATGCCCGTGGATTTCCAGATCAATAACAGCAAAATCCGTGCGGTGGGTGCGTTGGCGTTGATGATGCACGCGTCGGAGATTGCCGAGGGAAACTACTGGCAGAAGGAGGTGGCCAAACAGGCCATCAATGCGCTCGGGCCCATGGACTACTGTGGTCTGCTCCATTGGGATGGCACGGATCGGTGGCTGTGGGGCGATCCTCGCGGGATCGTTCAGGTCGGCGAGAGCCGCAGCATGATGGTGTCCCGCCTGGGCCGGATGACACCGGGCGACATGCCGGAATTTGGACCTTCGATGCGCAAGGCGCTGGTCGCGTTCAATCGTGTGCCGGCGTCCGTGAAGATGATGATCGTGATCAGCGACGGGGACCCGTCGGAGCCGCCAACCTCGCTGCTGAACGATTACAGCCGGGCCGGAGTCATGGTCACCACCGTAGCGGTGGGCGCACACGGACCGGCCGGTCACCAGACGCTTCAGAAAGTCGCCAATGCGACGGGCGGAAACTATTACGTTGTGCGCGATCCGCGCGCGTTGCCTCGCATCTACCAGGCCGAGACGCGGCGAGTGGCCAAGCCGCTAATTCACGAGAACGATGCGGGCATCGGCGTGCAGATCGTGGGGGCGAGCCACGAGATCCTGCAGGGTATTAACGCGCCTCCCCCCCCGATCTCCGGATTGGTCATGACGACGTTGAAGGAAAATCCGCTCGTCGAAGTGGCGCTGCTCGCGAATGAACCGGCCGACGAGCGGAACGCCACGCTGCTGGCCACCTGGACGTACGGGCTGGGACGCACCGCGGTCGTGACAACGGACGTAGGCACGAAGTGGGCTGCCAGTTGGACGAACTGGGAGAACTACACGAAGCTGATGAGCCAGCTCGTGCGCTGGGCGATGCGACCCGTCAACGAAACCGACAAGTTCTCCATTGCGACGCAGGTGAAAGACGGCAAAGTCCTAGTGGTGATTACGGCGTTGAACAAAGACGATGAGTTCCTGAATTTCCTGAACATGTCCGGGGCCGCGATCGATCCGGATCTGCAGGATTCGGATGTCAAAGTCCAGCAGGTCGCACCGGGCCGCTACGTCGCGGAATTCGACGCTACGAAGGAGGGCAACTACTTCATCAACGTGCATCCGGGCGCTGGACATGCGCCGCTGTTGACCGGCGTGAATGTTCCGTATTCCGCGGAGTTCCGGGAACGGGAATCCAACTTGGCGCTGATCCAGGCGATGGCCCGCACGCGTCCCCGCGGCGGACAGAGCGGCCAGGTACTGGAGCAGGCGCTGGCCCCGGGGCCAGCGCACACGAAGACGGATACGTTTCGCGGCGGACTCCCCCCTGCCGTGAGCAGCCAGGACGTGTGGCCGCTGACCTTGGTCATCATGTCCTGCGTGTTTTTCGCGGATGTGCTGATTCGTCGTGTTACCGTATCCTGGCAATGGCTGCCGGCACTGGTAGCGCGGCTGCGCGGTTACCTGCGAGCTGGCCGCGATCGCATGCCGACCGAAGAACGGCTTGATCAGCTGCGATCCCGGAAGGCCGCGATCGCGGACAAGATCGACGAGCGGCGCGCGGCTACGCGATTCGAACCCGTGGCGGATAGCCCACCGCCTGCCGCAACTCCGGACGAGTTGCTGCGAGCCGCGTCGGGCGGCGGCGCAGAACCCAAACGACTGACCGAGTCGGTTCGCTCCGCTGAGGTCGCCCCCGAAAAGCCGGAGGCCGAGTCCTATACCGCCCGACTGCTCAAAGCCAAGCAGCAGGCCAAACGCGACGAGGGCCGCACTTGATGGGCGTCCCCGGGCAGCGCCCGTCCTAGGGAAGCTGCGGAATCACCGATACCTTCAACTTCTGGAAACCAGCGCCCCGCCACCATGACCACCGCTGAAACCCTGCAACAACAGGCCGAAGAATTTCGCACTCGTTACCTCGCCGTTCGCGAGCAAATTGGCCGCGTCATCGTCGGCCACGAGGATGTCGTGCACGGAGTGCTGACCTGCCTGTTCGTCGGCGGGCACTGTTTGCTGGAGGGAGTGCCCGGCTTGGGGAAAACGTTGCTGGTCCGGACCCTCGCCCAGACGCTGGCGTTGGATTTCAATCGGATCCAGTTCACTCCCGATCTCATGCCGGCCGACATCCTGGGGACGAATCTCGTCGTCGAATCGCCGGAAGGCCGCAAGTCGTTCGAGTTCCAGCGGGGGCCGATCTTCACCCAGATATGCCTCGCCGATGAAATCAATCGCGCCACACCGAAGACACAGTCGGCCCTGCTCGAGACCATGCAGGAAGGGACGGTGACCGTGGCCGGAGTGCGTTACGAACTGACGCGCCCCTTCTTTGTCATGGCCACCCAGAATCCGATTGAACAGGAAGGAACCTATCCGCTGCCCGAAGCCCAGCTCGATCGGTTTTTCTTCAAGCTGGTCGTCGGCTATTCCAGCCGCGCCGAAATGGCAGCCATCGTCGACCGGACAACGCGAGGCATCACGCTGCAGCCGGAACGGGTAATGGACGGCACCGAAATCCTGCGCTGGCAGCGGCTGATCCGCGACGTCATCCTGGCGCCGCACGTGCAGGACTACGTCGTGCGCCTGGTGCTTGCCACGCATCCGCAGGGGGAGTTCGCGGCACCGATCACGAACCAGTATCTCCGTTGGGGCAGCAGCCCCCGCGGCGCCCAGACGCTGGCCCTCGCCGCTAAGGTGCGAGCGCTGCTCGAAGGCCGTTACAACGTCAGCTTCGAGGATGTGCGCCGCGTTTACCTGCCGGCGCTCCGCCACCGGGTGATCCTCAATTTCGAGGCCCAGGCGGAGAATGTGGATACGGATCACGTCCTCCTCGACGTGCTGGAACACGTACCGGAAAAAGGCGACGCGGTCCCCGTCGCCGCCGTGGCCGCCGACTAGACGGGAGCGGCCTGCGAGGAGACCAAGGGAGCCCGCCGCGCCGTGCGGCTCAGGCCGGGAATCCGCCAGGGTCTGGCGGGCCACACTCGGTGGGCCATGCTCGGCAGACTACATGCGAGACCGGCCTGGGTGCCGGATGAACGATGGCAACGATCGGACCGCCGCAGACGCTGCTCAGCCCCCAGTTGCTGGCTCAGCTCGAGCGCCTCGAGCTGGTAAGCCGCAAGATCTTTCGTGGGCGACTGAAGGGGGAGCGGCGCAGCAAGCGGAAGGGGCAAAGCGTCGAGTTCGCGGACTTCCGGAACTACGTTCCCGGAGACGACATCCGGTTCATCGATTGGAACCTTTACGCGCGGTTGGACCGTCTCTTTCTGAAATTGTTCCTTGAAGAGGAGGATCTCCATTTCTACGCCCTGGTGGATGTAAGCCGATCGATGGAATTCGGCGAGCCGTCGAAATTGCAGTTCGCTCGGCAGCTGGCCGGCGCCTTGGGCTTCATCGGGCTGTGCCGCGCGGATCGCGTCAAGGTCGAGGCACTCGGAGCGACTCGCCACAACCCGGGTCCGGTGCTGCGCGGACGCAAAGGCCTGTGGAGACTCGTCGAATATCTCAACAACGTGGAGCCGGGCCAGAACGTGCCGCTTGCCGCCGCCGTCAAGGAATTCTGCCTGCGGAACACCGGACAGGGCATTCTCGTCTTGATCACCGACCTAATGGACAAGGAAGGTTACGAGGCCGCATTGCGGATGCTACTCGCGCAGCGTTTTGACACCTACGTCGTTCACGTCCTGTCTCCGGAAGAGCTCGATCCCGACTTAAAGGGGGATTTAAAGCTGGTGGACTGTGAGGACGGGGACATCGCCGAAATTACGGTCAGCCGCCCGCTGCTCGATCGGTATCGCCGTACATTGGCATCCTTTGTGGAAGGGGCTCGCGAGTTCTGCACGCGCCGCGGCATGACCTATCTGATGACGAAATCCGATACTCCCGTCGAGACCATCGTGGCGAACTATCTGCGGTCGCGAGGGCTCGTGCGATGAACCTGCTGAACACCCTCACGCCGTGGCAGTGGGCCATTCTGGCGGGCGTTCCCCCCGCCATCCTGCTGCTTTATTTCTTGAAGCTCAAACGTCAGCCCCGGGAGGTCCCCAGTACTTATCTTTGGAGCCGGACGATCGAGGATCTGCACGTCAACTCCATCTGGCAGCGCCTGCGCCAGAGCTTGCTGTTGTTTCTGCAACTGCTGCTCGTATTCCTCGCGATCCTTGCCTGTGCGCGGCCGGGGTGGCGGGGACTCGAACTGCCGGGCGACCGCTTCGTGTTCCTCGTCGATGCCTCGGCCAGTATGGCCGCGACCGACGTGTCGCCGACACGGCTCGACGAAGCCAAACGCCTGACGCTCGAGAAAATCGAGCTCATGGAGTCGGGCGACGTGGCGATGGTGATCAGCTTCTCGGACGAAGCGCGCATCGAACAGTCGTTTACCAACAATCGCAGTCTATTGCGGCAGAAGGTGAACCGCATTCGCCAGACAAATCGCCGCAGCGATCTTGTCGAAGCGCTGCGAGCCGCCGCGGGGCTCGCGAACCCGGGCCGTACCAGCGAGCGGCCGAGCGACACGCCGGGCGGGATCGCCGTCAACGACATTCAGGTCGCCGACGAGTTGCCGGCGACGATGTACATTTACAGCGACGGAGGCGTGCCCTCCGTTTCCAATTTTTCGCTGGGGCACCTGACCCCCGTCTTCATTCCGATCGGCAGTCCGGCGCCGGAAAACGTCGGGATCGTCGCATTCACGGCCGATCGGAATCCGGAAAAGCCCGGGGAAACGCAGGCGTTCGCGCGCATCCAGAACGGCGGCGCGGAGGACGTGACCGTGGAGATTTCCTTGTTCTTGAACGAAATACTCGCCGATGCTTCCGAAGTGACGGTTCCCGCCGCAGCGGAGACAGGCGTGGAATTCGACCTGGAGGCAGTCGAGGACGGTGTCCTGCGACTCGACATCGCCCGCGCCGATCACTTGCCCTTGGACAATCGGGCGCACGTGGCGCTGGGCGTGCCGCGCCCGGCCCGTGTGCTGCTCGTGACGAACGGCGACAGCGATGCGCTGCGCCTGGCCTTGACCACCGAGCAAGCTACGAAGGTCGCCGAGATCTCGTTCGCGGAGCCGTCCGTCCTGAAGACGAAACAGCATCAGGACCAGGCCTTGACGGGCAGCTATGACTTGATCATTTACGACCAATGCCAGCCTGAGACGATGCCGCAAGCCAATACGCTGTTTCTGGGCGCCGTACCTCCGCTCCCGGGCTGGTCGGGGGGCGAGGCCTCGCCCGCGCCGGCGATTTTCGACATCGATCGGTCCCATCCGCTGACGCAACTGGTGGAGATGGGCAACGTCCTGCTGGCCGAGGCTCGCCCGCTCAAGGCACCACCTGGTGC
>JBFWYF010000056.1:0-16147 GCA_050186685.1 Pirellulaceae bacterium | reverse complement strand
TTCCCGCAGAGCACGCAGGTAACGCGGGGGGCGCCGTGCGCGGCCGGCCTCGTGTGTCGCAGCCTAGGCGGCCTCGGCGGGATCATCTCCCCCGGGTACGTTGCCTCACGAGGAAAGTTCCCGCAGAGCACGCAGGGAACGCGGGGGCGTCGAGCGCGGCCGGCCTCTTCTCTCGCGACCTCGGCGGCCTCTGCGGGATACATCTCCCTCCGGGTTCACCCCCCAGCGTGCATTGCCTCCCACTCGAGATCGCACGATAATCGCTTCATTCTCAGGTGGCTCGTGCTCGCAGAGAGGATACACGGCGATGCTCAGTTTATTTCCCGCTCGAGGCCCTGGACGAACCCGGCTCACGCGCCGTCGCTGGCTGACGATGGCCGGCCTGGCGGGAGCCGCGTTTCCGTTGGGGTGGCAGCAGATTCTGCAGGCCGACGAGGCGCCTCGTGCAGTCACCGGACTTCCGCATCGGCATGCGCGGGGGACGGCCCAACGATGCATCTACATATTTTTGTGCGGTGGCCCTTCGCAGCCCGATCTGTGGGACATGAAGCCGACAGCACCCACTGGGGTGCGGAGTGTTTTTTCGCCGATCTCGACGAACGTGGCAGGGATCCAGTTCGGCGAACTGCTTCCGCAGCTGTCGCGGCATGCCGATAAGCTGACCTTGATCCGGTCGATGACCCATACGAATAACGATCACAACGGTGCCATCGTCCATTCGTTGCTCGGCCAGTTGCCACCACGCCCGGGCGAGTTGTACGCCAGCCGGAGCGATCATCCGGGGATAGGGGGCATACTGCACAAGGCGTACGGGGAGTGTGGTCACCTGCCGGCCTGGGTCGTCTTGCCCCGGCCGTTTGCGACGTCGTCTCCGCCCTATAAAGGACAGTTTGCCGGATTCTTGGGAAGCGCTTTCGATCCGGTATCGTTCCAGAAAGAGAACCGGGGTTCGCTGAGTGACGCTCCACTCGAACTAGCCGCCTTGAAGCTGCCGGAGGGATTGAGCGAAGCACGCCAGCGAGACCGGGCGGCCTTGCGTACCGAAGTCGGCCGTTCCGTCCAAGCGGCCTCCACTCGCCGACTCGACGACTTATACGAACAGGCCAGCGACCTGATAACTTCCCCGTGCACGCGCACGGCGTTCGAACTCGAGCAGGAGCCTGCGGCGCTGCGCGATCGATACGGGCGCAACGAATATGGCCAGAGCTTCTTGATGGCCCGTCGGCTGGTCGAATCGGGAGTTCGGTTCGTCAACGTATTCTGGACGTTTTTCGATGCGAAGGGTTGCCAGTTCAATCTGTGGGACAATCATGGTGTCGAACAGGACGTCTGCGGCGTCGACGGACAGCGGACTGGGCTCCAGCAACTGACGCACAAATACTGCACTCCGTCTTTCGATCAGGCCTTTTCGGCGCTGCTGGAAGACCTGTCGCAGCGGGGACTGCTCGACGACACGTTGGTCGTGGTCGCCGGAGAATTCGGTAGGACACCGAAAATCAACAAGACGTCGGGCCGCGATCATTGGGCCCATTGCTACACCCAGCTGCTCGCCGGCGGAGGCGTACGAGGCGGCCAAGTTTATGGCGCGAGCGACGCACAGGGAGCGTATGTGAAGGATCAGCCGGTCACGCCGGACGATTTTGCGGCTACTATCCTGCACGCCTTTGGGATTCCTCCGGAGGCCGCGATACCGGACATTACGGGCCGCCCGGTGAGGGTCACGACGGGAACGCCTGTCACGTCGCTTTTCTGATTGGAATCCTCGTTGCTGGCAACGCCAAAAGTGGCAAAACGCAGAGAGCGCAGATGGCCGCAGAACATGCGGGAGAGCGTTCACTTCGGCGAAATCTGCGCTATCTGCGTTTCCAATACCCGCCGCCTGCCATGTCGATTGCGGCGAGATACTGCCAACCTCCGAGACGATTCAATTGGCCCGATAATCCATCGTCGCGTCTACATTGGCTTGCGTCGGAGCACTTCCCGCAGTCCGGCGTGTTGGTTGCTTGTCGATCGCCTGCCACCATGCGGCGGCCTGCTCGGGTCCCCAGCCGGTTGCGGCAGCACACTGGTCCAGAGCCTGCCGCAGGGCGTTGGCGTCCGGATAGCGGTCCGCCGGTCGCTTGGCCAGGCACTTCACGATGACTTGGTCCAGGTCCGTTCCGATCGCTGCATTCCAACGCGAGGGGGGAACGATCTCCGCGAGGCGATGGGCGGCCAGCAATTCCAGGACATTCTGGCTTGTAAACGGCGTCCGCCCGGTCAGCAGGTAATACGCTACAGCCCCCAGAGAATAAATGTCCGCACGTCCGTCCACGTCGTCATAGGCCGAGGCTTGTTCGGGTGACATGTACGACGGCGTCCCGCTGAAAGCCCCTTCTCCGGCCTCGGACCGTTCCTGGCCGGCCTTCACCAGCCCAAAGTCCAACAGCTTGGCCACGTCGCGTATTCCGCCGCGCTGCGAGGCGAAAATATTGGCGGGCTTGATATCGCGGTGAATGACTCCAGCCAAGTGCGCTTCCTGCAACGCCCCGCAGATCTGTGTGACGAGATGTACGACGCGCTCGGGTGGCAGCGGCCCATGACGCTGCACGATGTCCTCCAGACTCATACCGGGCAAGAGTTCCATCACGTAATAGAAAGTCCCATCGTCGGTTCGGCCGTAGTCGTAGATCTCGACGCTATTCCAGTGAGTCAGCCGGGCCGTCACCTGGACTTCTTTTTCAAAACGGGCGAGGGCCGCCGCGTCGGCGTCACAAGCCGCACGGATCAGCTTGATCGCACAGGGGCGCTTCAGCAGCAGGTGTTCGGCCTGATACACCTCGCCCATACCGCCCGCCCCCAGCCGTTGCATGAGACGATACTGACCGAACTGCCGGGCCTTAAACGCCTCGCGCCGCGCCGTGTTGATGATGTGGCTGGCATACGTGGCGATTAATGCCGCAACCAGCGGCAGGGGGAGCGGCGAGTTGGCGTGGTCGGCCGACCATAACTCAGCCGTCGTGGGCGAAAACCAGCCGTGCAGGACGATCAAGACATACGGAATGAGGGCTGCCGAAATCATGATCGCGGCCCCTCGCTTCCACGTGTTCGGAAGTAACGTGCCGTAAATGAAAATGAGCAGGCACCACGCCATCAGATACTGCTGCCGCGCCGCAGCCAGCGACACAGCGTCGTGCTGCGCGGTGAACTCCGTCAAACGGACCAGCAACATGACCGACAGCTGGACGAGTACTGAACCGAATACGATCAGCTCCATCAGCCGTAGCGTCCGCAGCGACAGGTTCCGACGCGACCTGAGGAGAACCGCCGCCACGGCGGTGACGAGAACGATCAAGGCTCGCAGCCACCAGAGCGTGACCACTCCGGCCAGCACGTTTCCCAGGAAGGCCGCGCCCATCACCACGGCAATGACCAGCGCGGCCGCTGCCAACCGGTTGCGGAGGATTCCCGCCGTTTCTTCAGAAAACTGCGGCCGGTCTCCGGCCACAAAGCCAATGTGAGCTCGTGATACGTCCCGGGACATCGGCCCCATCCCGGATCGCGGTGCCTCGAAGATCATGGTCGGTAGCGTGGAATCCACGACGGGTACCTGCTCTGGACGGCGGTCGTACTTTCCTCAAACCCATGCGGACATGGTAGCGTCAAACAACGATGCGTGCTGGACTCGCCTGCGGCTGCGCTGGAAACGAGCTGTCACACGCGGAACGAAGGCACTCGCATCCACAGTGTCGGCATCGCATGTGCACTACGTGGACGGGTTCGCCTATCGAGTCACTTAAGGAGCGGGTGTATGGCACGATTCCTCGCGACGATCCTGATGGCGGTGGCTGTGGGTTTATGCGGTTGCGAAGGAGACTACCAGGGCCAACCGGGCCAGCCGCCGGTGGAAGTCCATGGCACTCCGGACTTGAACCCGGCCACTGATCATGACGTGGACGTCCATCCGCCCGACATTGATGTGGATGCCAAACCGCGACCGGGTGGTTTGCCGGACGTCCAGGTGGACGCGTTCAAGACACCGGACCCAGACACCAAGGCCAATCAACCTTGACCATCCGGCGCGGCATGCCATGTCCCTGCCCGGACCGGGCGTTACGGGACGGGAACATAGCCGAAGCCATCCGCCTGCCGGTTGATCACGACGGTCAACGCCGCGACGGCTATCGGCACTTCGTTCGCCACCTCCTCCGCGGGAAACTGCTTGTAGTGGAGGGCTTGACCGCACACGAATACTTCTACGCCCGCTGACCGGAGCGCACGAACAAGCGGCAAATTGGGATTCGTATCGACGTCGAACCGCCGCCGGTAGGCGTCGTCGTTCAGCACGGACTTTGTGGCTTCGCCATGCAGTACCAGCGTCAAGCGGATATCACCGGCCTGCAGGCCAGCCGCGCCGTATAGATTCAGCAAACGGGCGGCGCGGTCCAACCCCTTGTTCACGGCAGCCGGATCGGCGTCCGCCGTCACGTCCAGCACCACCTTGGTCCCGGCGCGCGGCGGCTCGGCGGCCTCACGCCGCGGCACCACCCCCCCGAAGTCAGCAATGACCGGAAACTCGAGCTTCGACGCTGCCGAAGCCGCTGTTACCGGGACGGCGTGATTCCGGTGGGCTTCGTCGAACCCGTATTTTACGAATCGACTGACCACGTCCGCATGGGCCTGGATGAGTGCCACGACCCAGGCATCTTCCGAGGTCTCGATGACGCGTACTCCCTGGTCGATGTTCTCGACCTTCATCTGAATGCGCGCATAGTTCTTAAAGATCGCTACAAACAGGTCGTCCCAGAATCGGAGTCCGCTCCCCGATTCGACGCGGCGCTTCATGGCCGCCACGTGTTCTTGAATCTTCGCAGCGACCTGCGGATTGTCTGACTCGGTTCTCGTCGATACGCCTTTCGGCAAGCGTTCGACGGAGCGCCGGATCTCGGCGTGGTGTTCCAACAGGAAATGGAATACGTCCTGATCGGCGCGCATGTCGCCGCCTGGCCCGCCGCCCTTCCCGGCGCCACGTCCTTTCCCGAAACCAGGTCCCCGCTTCGGGCCCGGCCTTTCCTGGGCGCCGATCCAACCACTGGAAACGGCGAGCGAAATCACCAGGACCAGCAGCCACCGCAGTTTGCTTGACATGACTTTCGCCTTCCTTTCACGCGTAGAACTCCAACTCAGCGTGCCTCCGGAGCGTCAAACCGGGCCTCAATGCAGCGCAGGATGTCCGCCAGATGCGGCTCGGCGATCTGGTAGAAGACCTTTCGGCCATCCTTCTGGCTCGTAAGGAATCCGCATCGCTGCATCAAACGCAGATGCTCCGAGGCCATCGCCGTAGGTAACTCGCAAGCTTCCGCCAATTCCCCGACCGTATAGTCTCCGGCAAGCAGCATCTGGATCATGCGCAGCCGGTGCGGATGGGCCAGCACGCGCAAGCACTCGGCCGCCTGCGTCAACGCTTCAAGACTGGTCAGTTCGCGTCGCTTTTTCATGCTCCCCCCCTCGATGAACAATATATCGCAACGTGTCGAAGTGTCAATGAGTCGTCCGGATGACTGGTTCTCCTGTCGGCTTGGGGACGGCACAATTCAGCTGGGCCGGCTGACTCGCGGTAGACATGCCCCGCGTCGTTCAGCCGTTACCGGCGTGCCCACGAGGAACGCCGCGCGCTACGGGAACTTCCCTCGAGACACAGGCCATCCGATGAAACGTCCCCTGCACCATAACACGCGTCGCGAAGTGCTTGGCCTGGGAATCCCTTTCCTGGCCGGTGCCGCACTCCCCCAAACCGGATCCTGCGCGGCCCAAGCGGGCGAAGGGGCAGAGGCGGCGGCGGACCGTTCCGAGCCGTGGCCGGCTCGCCGCGCTCGCATGGAAAGGGCGTGGCTCGACTTGTTGGGCGAATTCCCTCGGGAGATCCTGCCTCTGAAGGTGGCGATGAAGGAGGTCGCCCGTGACGGCGAGATCACCCGGTATCACGTCAGCTTTCAATCCGAGCCGGACGACCGTGTGACAGCCTGGCTGCTGGTGCCGGACGCCGCGCGACGCCGGCCTGTTCCCGCCATCGTCTGCGTGCACAGTACGACCTGGGGCTCCGGCAAAGACTCCACGATCGGCCTCTCAGGGCGGCGACCGATCGATCCGCCACGCGATCCCCAGGTGGGCGCCGCCTACGGTCGCGACCTGGCTCGGCATGGTTTCGTCACCCTGAGCATCGACCTCCTGACCGATGGGGAGCGCATCGAACCAGGACGCCGCATCATGGACACCCGGGTGTTTTATGCCAGGCATCCGGATTGGTCGATCGTCGGCAAGAACATCTGGGACGTTATGCGCTCCGTCGACTTCCTGCAGACGCTCGACACGGTGACGGCCGACCAGATTGGCGCGATTGGCTGGTCGCTGGGTGGGCATTCGGCGTTGTTTGCCGCGGCTTTCGAGCCGCGGATCACCGCCGTGGTCAGCAATGGCGGCGTACTGGACTGGCATCGGCACGTCGATGCCTGGTCCCGTCTGCCGGATTCCTGGACACCCTGGCAGGAAGGCGACCCACCGACCAACAATCCGACGTTGGAACGCCGGTTCGGCTTCAAGACGAACAGCGGACCGTACATCTACATCAAGCGGTTCCGGCCGTATATCGACGATCCCACGTTGCCGATTCCCGTGGGCTTTGCGGAACTCATGATGATGGTCGCTCCTCGCCCGCAGCTGATCCTTTCGACAGAGCAGGAGTTTTACCGGCACAAGGTCTTCCCCAAATGTCTCGAAGCGTTCCGCGTCTATCTGAACTGGCGCGACACGGTGGGCATGCCAAGTGTCGTCCGGGCGAGGCAGGAGCGGATTGGCTATGACCAGACGCTCGCGTACTACGAAAAGGAGCACGGCATTGCTCCCGAACGGATGCCGGACATGTTCCACGAACTGGGGGCAGCGGATTGCTTCAGCTGGTTCTCGTTTCCCGGAGGGCACGGATTTCCGGGCGTGGCGCGCCGGCACGCTTTCGCCTGGTTCGATCGCTGGCTGGGACGCACGTTGGAATAATGGTGCACGACCGCCGGTCAGGTAATGCGCTACGGAGTCGCCGCCCTGCACAACGAAGAGAACCGTATGTCTCACCTGCGATTTGCCCCGCTGCTTGTGCTGCTGACGGTCCTGATCGGCCGCTCGACCGCTGACGAGCCGCCGGCGATCGGCTCGCGCCGCGAGTTGTTCGTAGACCGATGGCTGATCGAGCGAATGAACGGTACCACCTTGCGTCTGCACCAGCCCGTCCCGGCGCCGCGTGCCCGGGCTCCCTTACCCGAACGCCATTACATTACCGTGATCCGGGACGGCGAGTTGTATCGGGCGTATTATCGGGGCGTCGATCCTTCGTATCGAGGCGAACTGCACAGCGGCCATCCCGGCGAGACCGTGGAGTATGCCGAGAGCCGCGATGGACACGAGTGGACGTTCCCGGAACTTGGCCTGCACGAGGTGAACGGGACGCGGAAGAATAACGTGATTCTGGCCCGCATGCCGCCGCTGCTCTCCAACTTTTCTCCGTTCCTGGACGCGCGCCCCGGGGTACCTCCCGAAGAGCGTTACAAGGCGCTCGCGGGCTATCCCGGTCCCGGGGACAAGCGAGGCACGACGGAGCCCGGCCGAGGCTTATTTGCATTCGTTTCCGCCGACGGCATCCACTGGACGAAACGCCGCGAGGTCATCCCTTATCGCCCCACATGGCGTCATGCGTTCGACTCTCAGAACGTGGCCTTCTGGTCGGCGGCTGAGCACCAGTACGTCTGCTATTTCCGCACTTGGACCGAGCCGGACCGCCTGCGCAGCATCAGCCGCACGACCTCGCCGGACTTTGAGCACTGGGCGGACCCCGTGGCCTTGGATCCCAATCTGCCGGGTGAGCATCTTTACACGAACCAGACCCACCCGTATTTCCGGGCGCCCCACATCTATATCGCTTTGCCGACGCGTTACGTACCCGGTCGAGGCGATGCTCCACAATCCGAGCAAGCCGATCGGGACGCGACCGACGTGCTGTTCATGTCGACGCGTGCCGGAAGCACGCGGTACGACCGCCCATTTACCGGAGCATTTCTGCGACCGGGACTGGATCCCGCCCGCTGGAAGAATCGCGCCAATTACGTCGCGCTGAATGTCCTTCCCACGTCTTCCACGGAAATGTCCATCTACCACCGGAGCGGCGACCGCCTTGTGTTGCGCACCGATGGATTCGTGTCGGTCAACGCAGGGACGACAGAAGGCGAGTTGGTCACTCGGCCCTTCACCTTTGCTGGACGAACGCTGCGGGTCAACGCCAGCACAAGTGCCGCCGGCGAGCTGCGTGTGGAACTGCAGCATCCGGACGGCAAACCAGTCCGGCCCTTCGCACTCGACAAATGTCTTCCCCTGTATGGCGACGGCCTCGACCTGAGTCTTCGGTGGCAGGACAATCCGGACCTGTCCGGTTGGGCCGGCCGGCCTGTGCGGCTGCGCTTCGTGATGCGAGAATGCGACTTGTATTCTTTCCGTTTTGACTGAGGATCCGTGATGAACTCCCCTGCTGCTTTTCGGCGGATGTTGGTGAAGTCCATGTTGGCATTGGCAGCGATTCAAGCGGTGTTCGCCGCTTCCCGTGCGGCGGCCGACGAGACGAACCGGCCTCTCATGGCCTACGTCGGGACCTTCAGCTCGCCTCTACAAGACGTGCTGCCCACGCAAGTCGACCTGCCGCCGGGCAACGGCCGGGGCATCCACCTGTTTCGCGTGGATCGCACCACGGGGGCTCTGACACCCGCGGGAATCCAGGAAATGGGGACCAGTCCCAGTTGTCTGGCGGTGAACGCAGCGGGGACGCGTTTGTACTCCGCGAACGAGACCGACCGTGTCGGCGAGTCCCAGGAAGGAACCGTCAGCGCCTTCGCCATCCGAGCCACGGACGGACAACTCGAGCTGCTCAACACGGTGCGCGCCGGCGGGGCCGGGCCCACCTACGTCAGCCTGCATCCATCTGGTCGATATCTGCTGGTGGCCAACTATTTCGGCGGCTCGGTCGCCGTTCTGCCGATCGACAAGGATGGGCGACTCGGCGAACCTTCCGACGTCAAGCACGATGCGGGAACCATTGGCCCGACGCGCGCGACGCATGCTCCCCCCGGCAGTTTCGCCATCAGCGGTCACGATCGAACGCACGCGCACATGATCCAAGCCGACCGGTCAGGCCGATTCGTGATCCATGTCGACCTCGGCCTGGACGAGATCGTCGTCTCACGCTTCGATGATCAGCTTGGCAAGCTTCTGGCTCATGAGCACGGCGTCGTTCGTTTGCCGCCTGGCGATGGCCCGCGGCATTTCCACTTCCATCCGAACGCACGCTGGTTTTGTTCGATCCAGGAGGAAGGCTCGACAGTCGTGCTGTTCGACTACGAGGTGGAGGCCGGACGGCTGACGGCGCGGCAGACCATTTCGACGCTGCCCTCGGGGTTTGCGGGGAGTAATTTCTGTTCCGAGATTCTGGTCTCTGCCGATGGTCGATTCGTCTACGCCGGCAATCGGTTGCACGACAGTATTGGCATCTTCTCGATCGGCGCGCAGGGCGAACTGACTTACGTGGGCGAGGAATGGACTCGTGGCGATTACCCGCGCAGTTTCAATTTCGATCCGACGGGGCAGTTCCTGTACAGCTGCAATCAGCGTGCGGACCATGTCGCGGTATTCCGCGTCGACCGCAGCTCGGGAAGATTGCAGTTCACCGGCCACTACGCTGCGGTCGGAAACCCATCGATGATTCTCTTTCTGGATCTGGCCCGGTCGGCCGCAGGCGGGACGGACAAGTAACCCCGCCCGGTGCTACTGAAAACTCCAGGACTGCTTCGCTCCTTGGGCAGCCTGGATCTCGATCTGATCGATGAAAACCGGTTGATCGGCGGCGGGCAGGTAGAGGCGAAGCGTACCGATCCGGCCGCGGTGTTTCAGTTCCACGCGGATATCCTGCCAGTCCCCGGCCGGAACTTGAAATGGCGTCGACATGACCATCGAGGGATCGGCGGCGCCTTGGGGCAGGCAATCGATCTTGCCCGTCCCGCCAGTGGAACTGCGCAGCCGCAGGGTGACGGTGGCCGGCGCGGTCATCCGGCCTAAAGCGTGCCCGAGAAATGCCGTGCCCGCGTCTCCGATTCCGCGCATCGTCAGGATTCCATCGGCCACGTCCGCCCGGCAGCCCCGCGCTTTCCAGCCGTCCAGCGGGTCGCCGGGCTTCGCCGTGGCTGCACCCTCGCGGTACCCGGGGTTCGGTCGTGGGAACTCGGCCCCCGTATCGGACAGGAATCCGTCGATCAGCGCGCCAAGTTCCGTGACCTTCTCCGGCAGGGCCTCGGCGAGATTCTTTGTTTCGCTCAGATCGTCGCGGAGATTATACAGCTCGTGGGTGGCCGGATTGCCGAACCATCTCAACAGCTTGAAGTCGCCGGACCGCACCCAGACGCCTCCCGCGCGGTTCAGCCCGGCGTGCGGATGATAATTGAAGTACGCGCGTCGTTGGAGTTGGCCAGTGCCTTGCAGAACGCGCGCGTAGCTGACGCCATCCATCTGCTGTTCCTGGGGAGGAGCTATGGCCAGGAGGTCGAGCAGGGTGGGATAGATATCGATCGGCCCCACGACTGCGTCACTGGTGGTGGATGGTGCAATATGTCCGGCCCAGGCCCACATCAGCGGCACGCGCGTCCCTCCCTCGTACAGCGTTCCCTTACCATCGCGCAGCGGCGTGTTCTGGGTGGGGGGTTGGAGTCCGGCCCAGCGCTGCCAGTCCGCGTTAGCGGGTTTGGCACCGTCGGCTGACACATTGCTGTGGGTATTGCCCCCGTTGTCCGAGTAAAAAATCACGATCGTGCGTTCGGCGACCCCCTGGCGGTCCAGTTCCTCCAGCACTCGGCCGAAGCACTCGTCCACGCTCCGCAGCATCGAGGCCATGATGGGATTACCTTGCCGGCCCGAGGGATCTTTCCTGGCGAGGAACTCTGACGTGTACTCGGGCTTGTGTCCCCACGGTCCGTGGACGCCGTAACACCACAAATTGAGAAAGAAGGGGTCTTGTTTGTGGGCTTGAATGAATCGGACCGCTTCCGCGGCCTGTCGATCCACGATGTATTCGCCCGCCGGCCCGTCGGTGATCGTGCCCACGCGTTCCCTGCCGCTCGGCACTCCCGTCGCGCGAACTCCATACGGCGAAAAGTAGCCCCCGGGAGGCCCCGGATCCGGATGGCAATGGAAGGCGACGTCGAAGCCCTGGCGCTCGGGCCAGAACGGTGCCGTCAATCCGAGATGCCACTTGCCGATATGCGCAGTGCGGTAGCCCGCCGCCCGTAACGTCTCGGCCAAGGTAATCTGGGACGGCTCCAGGTAGTTCTTACTTTCCGGGACGATCATCGCGGCCTGGGGTGGAGCCGTCGCTGGCAAGAACCGGTGACCAGGTGGTTGCGGCGGCTGATGGCCGGTGGCGGATGTGATCCCGTGGCGAGCGGAGTACTGACCCGACAGGATCGAGGCGCGAGTCGGCGAACAGAGCGGCTGGGCATAGGCGTTCGTGAACCGCATCGCGCGGCGGGCAAAGCGATCGATCTGGGGAGTCTCGTAGTATCGAGACCCATACGCACCGCAATCCATCCAGCCCATGTCATCGACCAGGAACAGGACAACATTGGGACGTGACGGCGGCAGATCCTCGGCTTCCCCGCCAGCGAGAAAATACGCACCGCCATAGATCAATCCCATGACGCCCAACCAGGCGAACGAAAGGCGCTTCATATCGTTCCTCTCATGCCGAGTACCAAGACGGCTCCCCGCGGGTCCCTCGATTCAAGCGGAAACAATGTACAGCGAGCCGGTCTCAGCGCATATAATCGGACCCCATAGTCCCGTCTCCCGCTTGTCGAGGTAGCGCGTTATGACTCCGCATGCTCAACACAGGCACAACACCACGCTGGATCGCCGGCAGTTCGCCATGCAGCTGGGAGCCGGCAGCCTCGCGGCTGCATCGGCCCTGTCGCGAATTCCGACGGCCGTTGCCGTCGAATCGGCGGATCCCGCCCACCGATTTCCGCTCGCCGAGACGTTTGCGGGCAGCCCCCGCGAACGGGGCCGCCAATACGGTTCGAGGTTTCAGGCCGACATCGCCGGCTTTCTGGAACGCGAAATTTACGGGGCGTTCGTGGGGCGCCCCGCCAAGCGAGATGAATTGCTGCGGTACGCCGACGCGTGTGCCGGCCGATTGCAGGGCTACTCCCCCGTGGTACACGAGGAGATGACCGGGATCGCCGAAGGCACGGGGCTGACGTTGTCCGAAGTAACCCTGATCAGCCTGCACGAAGAACTGTACCACCGTGGCGACTTGCCACCCGTCGAACACTGTACGGCAGTCGCGGTGGGGCCGCCCGATACCAACGGCGGGACGTTCGTAGGGCAAACCTGGGACTGGATGCAGTCCGTATTCGGGCTGTCGCGCGTCGTGCATTGGCAGCGGTCCGAAGGGCCCGCCGTGCTGGCCTATGGATTTCCCGGCATGTGGTGCGGAGCCGGATTGAACTCGGCCGGCCTTGCCTTGTGCTGGACCAGCGCCGATCTGGGCACCAAAGGGCTCGGGGTGCGCATCGGTATTCCCTCCTACGCGCTGCTGACGCACTTCCTCTATCAGTCGTCGTTGGATGAGGTGGCCGAAGAAGCGCGGCGGGCGACGAACGCGGGGTGGTTCACCTTCGTCATGGCCGATGGGCAGGGGAACCTGCTGAATGTCGAGGGTTCACCGAGACAGATCGTGGTCGAAAAGGCCACGGGGCACCTCGTACGCGTGGGATTTGGCAGCCGGGCCATGTCGGAGAAACCGTCTGGCCCGCCGATACGGATGCATCCGCGCTGCGCGCGCATGCAGGACCTCCTGACGGAATCATCCGGTAAGACGGATCTGGGCCAGATGCAGCGGTTTTTCGAGGACCCTGCGTGCCAGATTTCCGTGGGGAAGAGCACGATCGACATGATGGTCTTTGATTGCACGGCGCGGGTGGCGTACTGCAGCCGCGGCCCCAGCTACGCGACCGCGTGGCAGCGTTTCACGTTTACCTGAGCTTGTTCTGGCCGAGGCTCCCGGACGCCAGGCCAGGGGCCGCTCGTCAACCGGACTCCTCGGCCCATTGGATCTCCTGACAATTACGGGGTGCCTCATGCGACGGGCAATCCAGGTTTGCATGTCCTCTGGGCCGCCTCGCCTGGCACGCCGCCAGGCGCTGGCACTGGGCTCGCTGGCACTGGCGTCGGCGGCCGCTGACGTCCCCGCGACTCCCCTCCCGCGTACCGGGCTGGGCCTGGTGATCTACGACTGCGCTTTTCGGCGCAAATGGCTGAGCCAGCGCGATCCCCGGGTGGATCTGTTCGAGCCGCTTGCGTTTCTCCGGCACTGCCATCAGTTGGGCGCCGGTGGCATGCAGGTCCCGCTGGGTGTTCTCGACGCGCCCCGGGTCCAAGCACTGCGCGACTATGCGGGAGAGAACAAGCTGTTCATCGACGGCATGGTCTCCCCTCCCCGCGACCGGGGCGACCTCGATCGTTTCGAAGCCGAGATCCGGACAGCAGCCGAAGTGGGTGTCCAGGCGGTCCGTACCGTAGTCATGCCGGGCCGGCGGTACGAACAGTTCGCCTCATGGTCCGCCTTCCAGGAAGCCGCCGCGAAAGCTCAGCAGATGCTCGAATGGTCCGCACCGATCCTGGCCCGGCACCAGGTGCGGTTGGCCGTCGAGAACCACAAGGACCAGCGCATCGACGAACGGGTGGCACTCTATCGACGGCTGCAGTGCGAGTACATCGGGGCGACCGTCGATACCGGGAACAGCTTTGCCCTGCTGGACGACCCGTATGGCGCCATTGAAGCGCTGGCGCCGTACGCATTCGCCGTACATCTGAAGGACCAAGCCCTGCGGGAATACGAGCAGGGATTCCTGCTGGGCGACATTCCGCTGGGCGAGGGGAGCTTCGACGTCAAGCGCATCGTGACGGTGTTGCGGCGCGCCAAGCCGGATCTGCGGATGGTCCTCGAGTTGCTGACGCGGGACGCGCTGAAAGTGACGTGCCTGACGGAAAAGTATTGGGCGGCGATGCCCGACGTCGCCGGGAAAGACCTGGCGCGTACGCTCCGCTTTGTACGCGAGCATCCCGCCCGGAAACTACAGGAGGTCAGCTCGCTGCCGCTCGACAAACAGGTAGCCCTGGAAGACGCCAATATCGCCACCAGCCTCCGGTATGCGGCCGGGCAGCTGGGACTTTAGGACGCCTTTCTCAGGACGGCTTGCGCGAGAAGCTGCAAGTTCCGGTTGTACTCGCCGTCCGCGAGGCTTGGCTCAAACTTGCCCGGCTGGGCTCCGCGCGAGGCGACGACCATCCGCCAGCTGGGAATCACCGTCACCGTGTCGCGATTCCATAGCCCGTTCGCCTGGTAGGCATCCGGCGGCAAGGCGGGCCACACGCGACGACCGTCCTCCATCACGGCATTGAACCACAGGTTGAACCCGTATACGCCCGGACCGCTGGCCGTCTGATTCGTGCCGCCACCGTAGGTGCCGATCTGCAGGTAGTCGTTGGTCCGGTTCACGGCACGCGGCGTCCCTGCCGGCACCTGTGCGCGAAAGGCATCGTCGAACAACTGCGAGTTCAGGACCTGCTGCCCCTTCCAGCGGCCGCGGTTCAACCAGAGCCAGCCCAGCCT
Source organism: Pirellulaceae bacterium (assembly GCA_050186685.1). GTDB lineage: Bacteria > Planctomycetota > Planctomycetia > Pirellulales > Pirellulaceae > CAZFLF01. The sequence goes on along the minus strand of JBFWYF010000056.1, from coordinate 1,416 downwards.
GGCGAAATCGCGGGAACTGGCCGTTACTCGGGTGTTGCCTCGCGCTCCGAACACCTCTCCGTCTTCGAATTCGAGGACTCCCAGCCGTTCGCGGAACGCTTGATCGAGCGACGAACCGAACAGACGTTCGAGCGACCTGGCATACAGCTGTATCGCGTAATCATTGTACCCCCACGCCGCGCCAGGTGGCTCGTCCAGCGCATAGCCGCTGACCATGTTCGCCAGATGCCGAAACGTCATCGGGGCGTCCTTTTCGGACAACTTCCATCCTATGTCCCGAACGGGAGCATCCACCGAGTGCAGCCGTCCCTCTTGCACCGCGAGGAGTAATAGCGTGCTGATCACCGGTTTCGCGGCCGAGGCCCAATCCTTGTGTCGCGTGACATCGCCCCAGCTCTTCACCAGGTAGCCGTCCCGGACGATACAACCATCCCCGCCGACGTGTTCGGCGAACTGGTCGAGCCGTTGTGCGTCCAGGCTCAAGTCCGCCGCATCGCGAGTTTCCCAGTGCGTTCCTGGAAACACGACTTCGTCGGCAGATCTGGCCGAATTCACGGCCAACGCCAGGACTGAAACGGCCAGCCAACGTGCCATGCGGGGTGGAACAGCGGTGCTGTTTCTGAGCCGCTCCGCAGGAATAGTCGCCCTGGCCCTTCTCGCACACGAAGGTACGTGGCCGCGGAGTGCAAACCCAGCGACGATCCGCAACAGTCTATCTCGCATTACATCCTCCCTCGACGGCGATGGCGCGCAGCTGTTCACTCCGGCGAATGTCCACGACTCGGCGGCTACGTGGGAGACGCTCCTCCGGGACAAATGGCCGGATCGGGGGCCGCGCCCCGTACGGCGGCCCGGATCTACGCGGAGCGGTTCGACGGCATGGCGCTCGCCGAACCACCGTGACAGGGTTACGATACCGCGTGGATCGGACGCTGTGGTATCCCGTCACGGCAATTTCCCGTTCCGCGGTTCACGTTACACCAGGAAGCATAGGGATAACGGATCATGCCCAAAGTGCTGGTTCTGTACTATTCGATGTATGGCCACGTCGAGACCTTAGCCGGTGCGATCGCCGAGGGGGCTCGTTCCGTGCCGGGAACGGACGTGACGGTCAAACGCGTTCCGGAAACGATGTCGCCCGAGGTCGCTCAGCGTGTGGGGGCGAAACTGGACCAGCCCGCGCCCGCAGCGGATCCGAAAGAGCTCGGCAACTACGATGCGATTATCTTCGGCACGCCCACACGATTCGGGAACATGGCGGGGCAGATGCGGTTGTTCCTGGATCAAACCGGCGGCCTATGGGTGAAAGGCGGCCTGGTCGGCAAGGTTGCAAGCGTCTTTACGAGCACAGGAACCGGCGGCGGAAACGAAAGTACGATCATCAGCTTCGTGCCGACGCTGATCCACCACGGCATG